>CANPIX010000018.1 GCA_947574215.1 uncultured Mycoplasmatota bacterium
GGACATCACTAGGGATAGATGGAAATGTAACCATCAACTACAAGAATCCATCCTCAGTAGTTGCATCAACAACTGGAAACTATACAGGAATCTACGATATGAGTGGAGGGGTCTGGGAATACGTGATGGGTGTAATGCTAAATGCTGATAATACAGTAACAGTAAATGGAATAACATCAATCGAAAGAAAATATTATGATACATACCAATATGGTACAAGTAATATAACATACAATCGAAGAATTTTAGGGGATGCAACAGGAGAGATGGGACCATTTTCGAATGCCAAGTATGGAAGTCAAACTAGACAAATCAGTTCTTGGTATAAAGATGAAGCATGGTTTTTGAATTCTTCAGCTCCTTGGTCTAGGCGTAGTGGCGATTACACGCTTGGTATGAGCAGTGGTATTTTTAGTTATGCTAACAGTAATGGAAGTTTAGATATAGGCTATGGTTTTCGAACGGTTTTAGCAATATAAAAAATAGAAATATACTTGTGTATATTTCTATTTTTCATTTTCAGTGATTAATCCTTTATAATACTTCCAGGCAAGAATTCTTAAAGATATTCGATTAATTAAATCTTCAGAAATAGTTCCATTACCTAAAGCCGATTTTAATTCAGAAAAACTTTGTTTATAGTCCGTTGTGATAATAAAATCGTTTCCTGCAAGTAATGCTTTGGTTGTTGCATTTTGAATGCTAGAAGTAGCTCCCATGTACAAATCATCGGTAATAATAATTCCACTAAAATCTAAACGATTTCTTAAAATATTATGAATGCTAGGGGATAAAGAGGCAGGGTTTCCATTATCAATACTGTTTATGATATTATGACTTACGAGAATAGCTTCTGCACCAGCGTGAATACCTGCATCAAAAGGCGGAATGTCATTATTTAAAATGCTTTCATAACTACGATTATCAATGACACTAGAAGAGTGTGTGTCTTTATTATTTCCATACCCAGGGAAATGTTTTAAAGTATAAGATACTCCGGTTCCTTTGCTAGCTTCTATTACAGTTTGGGCATAGGTTGAAGTTAGTGATGTATCTTTTCCAAATGATCTTTCGTACATATAATCCGTTGGTGTGGTCGAAACATCAACAACAGGAGCAAGATTTAAATTTAATCCTAATTTGCTTAAAAGTTGGCTTTTTTCTTTTACATCTTCTTTTATTTTAGGAAATCCACCAAGGTTATACAATTCTTTTGAAGACTTAAAAGGTTCATTTCTTAAATTTGGATTGTTACTAAGACGAACAATTTTTCCTCCTTCTTCATCCACAGCAGTAATTAGAGGTATAGTTGCATTTTTTTGTAAATCTTCTATCATTTGAGCAATGTCTTCTTTTGTTTTGTTTCTAAAATCTTTTTCAAAGAAAACAAATCCTCCAAAATAATATTTTTTTAAATCAAGAATATCGTCTTGTTCTGGATGGCGTACTAAAAGCAACTGTCCTATTTTTTCTTCCATAGAAAGCGTTTTTAATTTTTCGTAAGCTTTTTTATAATAGTCCGCGAAAAGACCTT
The DNA here is from genome assembly GCA_947574215.1 of uncultured Mycoplasmatota bacterium. Classification (GTDB taxonomy): domain Bacteria; phylum Bacillota_I; class Bacilli_A; order RF39; family UBA660; genus MGBC108787. The sequence continues at coordinate 1,535 of CANPIX010000018.1, forward strand.
CTTCTTCCCATTCAGATGGTATTAAATCATCTTCTACCATGGTAATTGTGGAATATTCAACGACTGTATTTTCTTGAAATTCTTTATCTTTGTTTAAAAGTCCTGCATAACGAATCACTATGGCATCACCACAATTTGCTTTTAAATCTTTAATTTGAAAAGTATAAATCATTTGTTTTTGATCTTTTACAGTAACGTAATCTTTGGTAATTGCTAATATATTTGCATTCAGTTCTTGGATCTCTATATTTTCTTTCTTATTTTTATTTGAAAAAAAGAATAGAAAACCTATAATGATTAAGAGTATAGGTAAAATAATAATTCCTTTTTTATACATATTTCATCTTCCTTCTATTATTAAGGTATATGTATTTTTGGAGAAATTATAAATAAAATTTTCTAATTTAGCAACTATCTTTTTAAACGATTATATGTTATTATAAAAAAAGAATAGGGTGACTAGTATGTTTGGAAAAATAGTTAAAATTGAAGATAAATATATAGAACTTGAAAATATTTCTAAAACGATTCAAGCGAATGTTATAAATTATCATGTTGTTTTTGAAGAAAATGATAGTAGCAGTGGTACGATTTCAAAAATTGTGGGAGAAATTATTGGAATGGATGAGCAATTCATTCGAATTTTGTTAATTGGAGAATTAAAAGAAAATACTTTTGTTTCAGGCGTTATGAAATATCCTAGTAAGAAAAGTACATGTCGTATTGTTTATAAAGGGGAATTAGAATTAATTATTGGTTTTCAAGATTATTCATCAAAAGATACTGTTTTGATAGGTTCTTCTTCTTTATACGATGGTTTTCATATTACCGCTAAAATTAATGAAATTCTTACTCACCATATGGCGATTATTGGGAATTCTGGGAGTGGAAAATCTTGTGGAGTAGCTAGTATTATTCAAAATTTATTTTATTTCAATAAAGGAATTCCTAGAAATATTCATATGGTAGTTTTTGATGTGTATGGAGAGTATCATACTTCTTTAACAAAAATTAATGATATGCCAGGAATCAATGTAAAGTATTATACTACAAGAACCGATATAGTTGAAAATACTACTGAGTTGGTAAGTATTCCTGCTTATTTTTTGGAAGTAGATGATTTGGCGTTACTCCTTAATGTAAATGATTATACATTGCTACCTATTTTAGAAAAAACATTACAATACGTTGCAGTTTTTAAAGATTCAGAAGAAAAAGCAATTTCTTATAAGAACTCTATTATTGCTAAAAGTTTATTAGATATTATTGGAAGTGGAAAGTCTTCAACCCAATTGGGAGATCAAATTATTTCTACTTTAAATAAATTCAATACAAAGGATTTGAATTTAGAAAGTCCTATTGTTCAGCCAGGATATACGAGAACTTTAAAACAGTGTTTAAATATTGATACGAATGGAAAAATGGGTGCTTTACAATTTGTAATTGAGTTTTTAAATGGATTTACTTCTTTAGATGCTTTTGAAATAAATCGTGAGGGTTTGGTATATAATTTAGAAGATATTTATAATGCTTTAGAGTTTGCTTTAATGAGCGAGGGTATGCTCAATAACGCTACTTTATACGAAAAAGCAAATGAACTGCGTGTACGTATGCATTCCATTTTAAATAGTCCTCAAAGAAAATATTTTGAGTACAATAAAGGTTATATTGCCAAAGAGCAATTTGTAAAAAGTATGTTTTTAACTGAAACAAATGAATATGCACAGCTTTTAAATATGAATTTTAATTATGTGGATGAACGATTTGCAAAAGTACTTACAAAATTGTATATGAAATTGTTTTTTAATTTTGCAACTTCTTTACAAAAAAGAGGAAGTTTTCCGATACATGTTATTTTAGAAGAAGCGCATCGATACGTTCAAAACGATAATGATATAAATGTTATAGGATACAATATTTTTGATCGAATTACTAAAGAAGGAAGAAAATATGGTGTGATATTATGTTTTATTACACAACGACCTAGTGAATTATCTACAACTTGTTTGTCTCAATGTTCGAATTTCTTAATTTATCGAATTTTTTATCCGGAAGATATAGATATCGTAGTATCCATGTCTAGCAATTTAACATTACAAGATATTGAAAAATTAAAAACACTAAGACCAGGGACGGCTTTGGTTTTTGGAAGTGCTTTTTGTGTACCTTTACTTACTAATTTGAATTTGCCAGATCCTTTACCAAAAAGTACCAACGTTGATTTAGAAAGTATTTGGTTTGAAGAATAAAAAAATAGTAGTTTTGCTACTATTTTAATTTGAAATATATTTTTTCTACTTCTAAAATTTTTTCTTGACCACTTGGAACAATATGTAAGTGAAAATGTTTAATTTCTTGTGTATCTAAATAATTGGTATTGATACAAAATCCTGTACTTCCAAGTTTTTCTCTTAAAACGTTTACAATTGCAAATGTAGTAAAATTTCATCATCAAGCTCTGAAAAGTCAGTGTAATGTTTTTTAGGGATAAGTAATGTATGGCCATTATTTCTTGGATGTATATCCAAAAATGCAATGACTTTATCGTCTTCATATATTTTATAAGAAGGAATATCTCCATTAACTATTTTGCAAAATAAACAATCCATTTTATCAGCTCCTAACTATATAATACCATAAAAATTTATAGTATCAATGTCTTTTTGATTGAAGTGGGAATTAATCTATGTAACTCTTTTTCATAACTATTTTATTGAAATTATTAAAAAAATTAAAATGCAAGTGAACAAAAAAAGCCTACTTGCATACATTAAAATAGAGGAGGGTTACAAATGTCTAATTTTAAAGAAATTGTGACAAAAGCAATCATTGGAAAAGCTAAAAAAACAAGTACAAATGAGTTTTTGATCACTCCAGAACTAAATCCAGATACTATTTTAGGTTGTTGGGTGATAAATCATAAATTTAATGGATTTAATAATAGTGGTGTTGTAAATTTGGAAGGAACGTTTGATGTAAATGTTTGGTATTCATATGATAATGATACAAAAACCGCTGTTTCAACACAAAGTTTTAGTTACCAAGATAAAATGCCAGTTCGTTTGAAAGATAATACAACTCTTACAAATAAAGAAGAAATTATTGTTCGTAGTTTAAAACAACCAACGGTTACCAACGTAAAAGTGGAAAATGGTATCGTAAAATTAAATGTAGAAAAAGAGTTGGGAGTTGAAATTATAGGGGATACAAAAATTAAAGTTAGTATAGAAGACGAAGAAGACGATTATGAAATTGTAACGGATGAAGAAATATTAACTTCTGCAGATGAAAACGCAATGGATGAAATTGATGAGGAATATTTAAAGTAGTAGTGTCAACGTAATTTAGTTGACACTATCTTTTTGTTATGATATACTAATGAAAGTTTAAAGGAGGAAGAAATTATGGCTGTTAAATTAAGATTAAAAAGAATGGGTGCCAAACAAAGACCTTTTTATCGTATAGTAGCTGCTGATTCTAGAAGCCCAAGAGATGGAAGATTTTTAGAAGTAGTTGGAACTTATAATCCAATTGCAAATCCAGCAGAAACAAAAATTGATGAAGAAAAAGCAATGTATTGGTTAAACAATGGAGCGATTCCTACAGAAACCGTTCGAACAATTTTATCTAAAGAAAGAATTTTAAAAAAGTTAGCTGAAAATAAGACTAAAAAAGTAGGTAAATAAAAATGAATATAGTTGAATATACTTTGTTTTTAGTAAAAAGTATTGCCAAAGATCCAGATATGGTAAGTGTAAAAGAGATAGGAAGTAATGAGGAAGTCATTAATTTAGAAGTTTTAGTAAAAGAAAGTGATATGGGATCGATTATTGGTCGATCAGGAAAGACGGCGACTTCTTTACGTACTTTAGTACAAGTTTATGCTTTTTTGCACGATAAGAAAAAAGTAAAATTGAATATTGAATCCTTTTAGGGTTCTTTTTTTCAGTCATTTGTTTTACATTCTTTTTAATGCCTTGAGTGAAATCTTCAAAAATTGTGGTATACTAAGTTTAGGTGAAAAATATGAAAAATAAAAAAGGCTTTACTTTGGTTGAATTGCTTGCTGTTATTGTAATTTTGGCAATTTTGATAACGATTGCGGTGCCTAGTACTATTAGTATTTCTAATCGCTTGAAAAAGAACATGTATTGTAAAAAAATTGATTCAATAGAGGTGGAAGCAAAATTGTATGGAGAAGATCGTAAAGATGGCTTTTCTGAGAGGCTTACACTTTCAGATGGAAATTATCCTAGTCAAAAACTCACAGTAAAAAGTTTAATAGAAGCGGGATATTTAAAAAAAGATAATCAAACAGCTCCTTACATTTTAGATCCACGTGATAATTCTAGTATGGATGATATGCAATTTAACGTTTACATTAAATACAATCGTGTTTATGTTCATTTTGATGAAAATGTAAAAACAACTTGTGATAAATAAAAGAGTGTGTTAAAATAACCCGAATAAGAAAGGGGCGTTTTTATGAGGCAAACTGTTTGTTTAATTGGAAAACCAAATGTAGGAAAATCTACAATTTTTAACCGTTTGATCAAAGAGAATAAATCAATTGTTTTGGATACTCCTGGTGTAACAAGAGATCGTATTTATGGAGATGTCTCTTACAAACAAAAAAAATTTTTGCTAATTGATACAGGAGGAATTGAAGACAAACAAGACAATTGGAATAAAGACATTCTTATGCAAGCTACTTTGGCTATTGATGAAGCTGATGTTATTGTTTTTGTAGTGGATGGTAAAGAAGATATTAGCAGTAGTGATATCAAAATTCGTGATATTTTAAGAAAGACCAATAAAAAAGTGATTGTTGCTGTAAATAAAGTAGATAATGAAAAAAGAATGAATGTTATTTATAATTTTTATGAATTAGGGTTTCCTATTGTTTTGCCTTTAAGCGCCTCACATAATTTAGGCTTTTCCGAACTTTTAGAAACCATTACAGAAGATTTTCAAGAGAAAGAAGAAATCGAAGAGAATCGTTTAAGATTTTGTTTCATTGGTCGACCGAATGTTGGAAAAAGTAGTTTAATTAATGCTTTATTAAATGAAGAAAGAGTTATTGTAAGCAAAGAAGCTGGTACAACTAGGGATGCAACCGATACGATTTTTACTTATCAAGGAAATGAATACATTGTTATTGATACAGCAGGAATGCGAAAAAAAGGTAGAATTTATGAAACGGTAGAGAAATATAGCTTATTGCGAAGTTTAAAAGCAATTGATCGAAGTGATGTGTGCGTAATTGTAATTAATGCTGAAGAAGGAATTATTGAACACGATAAACATATATTGTCTTATGCAATTGAGGCAGGTAAAGGAATTGTTATTGCCGTAAATAAATGGGATACAGTTGAAAATCCTGATCAAGAAATTAAAAATTGGAAGAAGAATTTAGAGTCACATTTTATGTTTGCTAGTTATGCCAATGTTGTCTTTTTGTCTGCAAAAACAAAAAAAAGAATTCATACATTAATGCCTTCTATTCTTGCTTCTTTTGAAAACAATCGAAAAGAAATTAAAACAAGTGATTTAAATAACGTAATTGTAGATGCTGTCTCTTTGCATGAACCGCCATCTTATAAGGGAAAACGTTTGAAAATTTATTTTGTAAATCAAACGAATAATAAACCACCTAAGTTTGAATTTAAAGTCAATAATAAAGGTCTTATTCATTTTAGTTATATGCGTTACTTAGAAAATAAAATTCGTGAAAATTTTGATTTTTCTGGAACTCCAATTCTTTTAAAATTTAAAAATAAAAAAGAAGAATAAAATTATATCTTCTTTTCTTTTTCATCAATTCTCTTTTTAAAATCAAACCTATGTGGATCAGTATTAAAAAAATCACATACATTTATTTTTAAAACTTTTGCTAAATTATCTAAAAATTCGATGGATACATTGACTTCTCCTCGTTCCACACTTGCAAGATATCTATAGTTTAAACCGAATTGTCCATAAAATTTTTCTTGAGATAAATTTGCTTTGTAACGGTAGTATTTTAGATTATTCCCAACTACTTTTTGGATTTTCATACAACACTCCTTTATTATTAATATAGAGTTTTGTAATAGGGAAGTCTACCTCACAATGACTGCACAAAAATTGACAATCGAAAAAAATTAGAGTATGATAAAAAACGTTCGGAGGATGAGGGTATGACAAATAGAAATATTAGCTATTTGCAAGAATTAAGAGAAAAAAAGGGATACAGTTATGAAGATATGTCTAAGAAGTTGGGAATTAGTAAAGCGTATTATTGGCAACTAGAACATAAAAATAGAAGACTTTATTATGAATTGGCCAAAAATATTGCTGCGGTTTTTGAATTAAGACCAGATGATATTTTTTTTGATGAATATAGCGAAAAAACACCCCATTGATTTTTATCTATCTTTTTATTTATTACGTCCCACCAATTTATCTAGCGAATGGTCGTATTGTTTGCAAAATTCTAAAGCGTAATAGGTAGTGATTAAAGATTTTTTGTTTTCATATTTGTGAATGTTTGGTTGACTGGTTGTAATACGATCTGCCAACTTTTTTTGTGATAAATTATGGGATTTTCGAACATCTTTTAAATGATTAGCTACTGATGTCATTGAAATCGATTGAACTTGTTTTACTTCTTCTAAAGTAGGACTCCTGCCTATTAAGTAATCCAAAGATGTGTGATAGAAATTAGCAAGATCGTTTAATTTGGAAAGGGGAATGATATCTTTTCCTATTTCCCAACCAGAGTAAGTAGAACGATTCACTTTTAAAAAATCAGCAATTTTCTCTTGAGTAAATCCTTTACGTTCACGAATTTCTTTTAATTTTTCTAACATATCGAATCACCTTACTGTTTCATTTTCTCTGAAATAAAATTAGAACGCAGAAAAAGATGGTGTATTGTAATAAAAAATGATATACTATAAAAAGTAAAAGAGGTATAGAATGGAAAGTAAGTTTGTGAAATTAAAAAGGTTAAGAGAAAAAAAGGGATATAGTTATGAAGAGATGGCAGAAAAATTAGAAATCAGTAAATGCTTTTATTGGCAACTTGAAAATAAGAAAAGAAGACTTTATTATGATATGGCGTATAAAATTGCTTGTGTTTTTCAAATGAAACCGGATGATATTTTTTATGAAGAATTTTATGTAGCAACGAAATAGGAGTTTGTCATATATTACATTAGGTGAATTTGAATGGAATTTAAAGATGATTTTTTTAATAAGGTAGAGAAAAAAACGAAAGTAAGCAAAGATACGATTATAGATTTAGCTAAAAAACTACAATCGGGAAATATGAAAGATGAAACGACTTTAAGAGAAGTCATTACTACTTTAAGTAAGATGACAGGAAAAAAAGTTTCTAAAGAACAAGAAGATAAAATTGTAAATACAATCGTAAGTGATAAAGTTCCAAAAAATATTGATAAAATGTTTTGATAAAATTAATTTTCTTTATTTTTAGTACGACCTACTAAAGAATCTAAAGAATAATCAAATTGTTTACAAAATTCTAAAGCATAATAAGTAGTAATTAAACATTTTTCGTTTTCGTATTTATGAATATTAGGTTGGCTAGTCGTAATGCGATCCGCTAGCTTTTTTTGTGATAATTTGTGTGATTTTCGGAAATCCTTTAAGTGATTGGCTACAAAGGAAATGGAGATTTCTTGTAATTCTCTTACTTCTTCTATAGAAGGGCTTCTACCAATTAGATAATCTAATGATGTATGATAATAGTTTGCAAGATCATTTAGTTTTGGAAGGGGAATAATATCTTTTCCTGTTTCCCATCCTGTATAAGTAGAACGATCTACGTTTAAAAAGTTTGCAACTTCTTCTTGAGTGAGGCCTTTTCGTTCACGGATAAGTTTTAACTTTTTTAACATACAATCACCTTATCCCTAATTTTCTCTAAAATAAAAATAAAATGCGCAAAAGGTGGTGTATTGTAATGAAAAAAGAAGACTTTTTTAGTTGTTTATTAAATTATACTTGACAAATGGCATGTAAACTATTATAGTAGTATTCATTATTTAGGGGGTAATGTGATGTCTTATTGTTCAAATAATGCAATAAGGAACAAAGTACTAAAAGAAAAAAAGACAGTTTTAGATTCTATTGCATGTAAACAAGATAGTGATGTATTGCTTTGTGGTGTAGAAGAGGATATTGCTTTATGGGCTTTTCAAATTGATTCTGTGCCTGTTTATTTTTACACAAATTTGCAAGGTAAATTAATATTTGGGGATGTTTGTTTTTTTAAAGCCAGTGCCTTTTCAAAATCTTGCGCTTGGGTAAAAACCATGGATAAAGAATGGTATATAATTAATAGGGAGAAAAAAGAATTGATAAAGATTCCTTATTGTGATATGCCATGGCAAAACATCCGTGATATTCGTAATGGAAACTTAGCGTTATTAAACGAAAAAAATTTATGGGGAAGTTATTTTTATGATCAAGAAGAACATATTTTTCAAAATGATATTCCTTTTATTTGGAATGCTTTAGAATTTTCAAGAAAAGAAAAATTTGCTTATGCAGGTATTTTTAGTTCTAAATCTGTAGTAAATTCCTCTAATGAATGGGGACCTGAACATGTATTTTTTCAATTGAAAGTTTCCCAATTTTTAAAAGATTGTTTGTACAATCTAGATATTTATCAACATTTTTTAAGAGATTACTTTACAAATCCTAGTTTAGGAATTGATATAACAGAAACAAAAATTCCAACTTCACTACAAGAAAAAGAATGTTTGAAAAAACAATTTATTGCTTATGCACATAATATAGCGGATTATTATAATGAGAAAGAAGATTCTTTATTTAATACCAATTTAGGCAAAATTAGAAGTGTAGAAAATTTAAAGGATTACACAAGGGTTTTGGGAAAAGTGAAAAAATAAAAAAGAAAGTTCTAAATGAACTTTTTTTTTCATAGGGTTAAATAGAAAAGATGAAAGGATTAGTAAAATGGAAAAAAGTGAAATAATAAAATCAATTGCTACACGTGGCAATGGAGAAATATATTTAGGTGTAGTAGGAGCTGTACGATGTGGAAAATCAACTTTTATTAAACGTTTTATTGAAAATTTAGTAGTGCCAAATATAACCGATGAATATGAAAAAAGAAAATGTTTAGATGAAATTCCTCAAAGCGCTGAAGGAAAAACGATAATGACTACAGAACCAAAGTTTGTGCCAAGTAGTGGAGCCACTATTCAGTTGGATGAATTTGAAACCAATATAAAATTAGTAGATTGTGTAGGTTATATTATTAAGGGAGCTAACGGTCATGTGGACGAAGATGGAAATCCTAGAATGGTAAAAACTCCTTGGTTTGAAGAGTCTGTTCCTTTTTATGAGGCTGCGGAAATTGGTACAGAAAAAGTAATAAAAGATCATGCGACGATTGGAATTGTTATGACAACCGACGGATCGTTTGGTGAAATTCCTCGTGAAAATTATGTAGAAGCGGAAGAAAAAATTATAAATGAGTTAACAGAACTCGGGAAACCTTTTATTGTTGTTTTGAATACAAAAAATAAAGAGAGTAGTAGCGCTATAACTTTATCAAACGAGCTTAGAAATACCTACAATGTTCCAGTAGTTCCTTTAAATGCCACCGAAATGACAGAACCTGAAATTTTAAATGTTTTGAAAGAAGCTTTGTATGAATTTCCTGTCTTAGATATTAAAATAGATATACCAAAATGGGTGCATGTTTTAGATAATAATCATTACATAAAAAAGCATTACTTAGAAAAAATAAAAGAAAGCGTTGTTTCAGTAAATAAAATTCGAGATGTAGATAATATTATAACTTCCTTTAGCGATTCAGAAATTATTTCAAAAAGTTATATTAGTAATGTAGATACTTCTACCGGAAATGTTACCATTACTTTAGAAAGCAGTGATGGATTGTACAATGAAGTTTTAAAAGATTTAATGGGAGATATGGTAACGACTAAAGCAGGTCTTTTAAAGATATTTACAAGTTATAAGGAAGGAAAAGAAGAATTAGATAGTATTAAAGATGCACTTAAAATGACAAAAAGTACAGGATATGGAATTGTATATCCAAGTTTAAAAGATATGACGCTTTCAACTCCTGAAATTATAAAACAAGGTTCTCGATATGGAATTAAATTAAAAGCAGTGGCTTCAAGTATTCATATGATGAAAGTCAATGTAGAGTCAACATTTGAACCTATTATTGGTACAGAAATGCAAAGTAAAGAATTGATTAATTATATTATGAAAGATTATGAAACCGATCCATCTAGCATATGGAAAAGTGAGATTTTTGGTCGAAGTTTAGATGTGATTGTTAAAGAGGGAATTCAGGCAAAATTATCTGTAATGCCAGAAAATATGCGTTATAAGTTAAGTCAAACGGTTACAAAGATTGTAAATAAAGGATCAAACAATTTAATTACTATTGTGCTTTAAGTAAGTCTAAAATGACTTGCTTTTTTTTGGAAAAAAGATATTATTAAATTAATTTCTTATAAAAAGGAGTTTTTTTATGGTTGAAAAATCAATAGGTAAAACTATAGCTCAGGCTAGAAAAAAGAAAAAAATAAGTCAAGAGCAATTGGCAAAATATTTACATGTTTCCAGACAAACCATTAGTAATTGGGAAAATGATCTTTGTTTGCCAGCTATTACATTGATTGTAAAACTGTGTGAATATCTCTCAATTGATATAGAGCAATTATTGATAGGTAATGTTGAGAATATAAATATAAAACATGTAATCACAAATGAAAAAAAGAATATGATAAAAAAAATAGGATTTATTGCTTTGCTCCTTATTTCTATTTTTATTTTTATTCTTTTGATTTTATTTTTACTTTGGAATTATAATAAAGTTTCTGTGTATAAAGTATCTTTAAAATCAGAAGAATTTCAACTTTATCATGGAATTTTTGTTGATTCTAAGGTAAGAAAATATTTTCAATTGGGTTCTTTAATTCCCGAAGAAGAGTCTAGTAAAGATAATTATGGTTATCACATAAAATTGTATTATTTAAATCAAAATAAAACCATAATGGAATGCGATTATTCTAATTCTTTGGTTATTAGTGAAGAATATGGATACCAAGAATACTTTACAAATAAAGGTGTAGAAGATATTTATATAGACATTTCTTATTATGAGAATGGTAAAGAAAAAACGTTAACCTATCCATTGCAATTTGAATTACTGTTTAAAAGCGATTTGTTTCATCCCAAAAAAGAATCTATTGCAACTTTTGAAATTTCAAGCCATACTTCTAATAGTATTTCCTCTTTTTTATTACAAAAAGCTGGGTATTCTTATGACAATAATAAAAAAATTTACAATAAAGATAATTTTCAATACAATAAACAATTAAATACATTGTATTATTCTAAAAAAAAGAATAAAAATACAATATTTATAGATTATCATATAGATTCTAATTGGATTTCTCTTTATATTTTAAAATCAAAAGAAATTCTTCTTAATTTGGATTATGATATTCAAGAAAACAAAATTACTTGTTATTCTCTATCATGCAAAAATTATGAAAAATATTTAGAATTGATTCAACAAGAATACATTAAAATAAAAGGGAGTAACTAACTATGTAAAATTTTTTTGGCAAAATTTATTACAAGCGCAAGAAATATTTGCTTTCCAATAATTTAAAAATCGAGTATTCTTGAAATTGAAAGGAGGCAATGCTTTGAAAAATCTAATACTTTTATTTAGTTGCTTATTTATAATCTTCTCTACCAATTGTTATGCTAAAGAAACGAATGAAAATTCAGATATAAAATATTATAAAACTACTTACATTTTAAAAAATAATGAAAGCATAACGGAAGAAGTAAGTGTTTACGAATATGAACACGAAAGCGAAATTATGAGTTTGGGTACAAGTGTTATTACGGAATATAAAAAATTAGTACTTACTACTATAAATAATGATGCTAAATTGACACTTGAGTGGAAATCTTTGCCTAGATATCGATCATACGATGTTATTGCGTTGCGAGGAGAAAAAGTGAATTTTAATGCGATTACAGGCAAACAAACCTATTTTAATGGCACTAATAATCACATTAATTATACTGCACAAACTAATAATACAAAAGTATTTGGTGATGGAGTTGGAATATCTATGAATTTAGTGGATAATGCAACAGGATATATTTTAGAACTTAGAGCTTCGTATATTGTTTTGGGTGCAAATGCAAAAATTTATGGTAGTTACCAACACGCACACGCAAACGTAACACTTGCTCAGTCCAAAAAATACACTTTATCCTCAAATGGATATGGTGCAGTGATTGAATTTGATAATGATGTGAAAAAGTATTACGATGGTATGAACGGAGTAAGTATAGACGCTTAAAAAAGTACAAAAATAGATTTCTATTTTTAAAGTGAGTTATGAAACTTGCTTTTTTTTGTGAATAATTTCTATTTGTCAAATAATATGCAAATGATTGTCTAAAAAAAAGGAAAAATTTGTAAAATCATTTGTTTTTCTTGATTTTAAGATTTTTTTTTGCTATTTTTAGTATGTAAGGCTACAATGCCCTTATAAAAAATATATTGGAGGTAAGAAAATATGTCAAAAAACGATGTAATTGAAAGAATTGCAGAACAAGCTGAAATTTCAAAAGCTGCTGCTGGTCGTGCATTAGATGCTGCATTTGATGCCATCACAGAAGGTTTAAAAAAAGAAGGAAAAGTTACTTTTGTAGGTTTTGGAACATTTAGTGCTAAGAAAAGAGAAGCTCGTAATGGAATCAACCCTTTAACAAAAGAAACCATTAAAATTCCTGCTAAGACTGTTGCTTCATTTAAAGCAGGAAGCAAATTGAAAGACGCTATTAACTAATTTTAAAATTAGGAAATAAAGTTAACACAAGTTGTTAACTTTTTTAGTGTGAAAAATTTCTTTTTTTGCTATACTATATATAAGATGGGAGTATATCATGAAGAAAAAGTCGTTTTTACTAATAGGAATAGGAATTTTATTTATAGGTAGTCCGTTTTTCTTTGACGAGTACAATTTATTACGCTTGGTATCTGTTCTTTTAGGAATTTTATTTTTAAGTTTAGGCTTTTTAGTAACAAATAAAAAAAATGTTTTTAAGATTTTATTTTATCCATTGTTCTTTTTAATTCTGATTTATGGTATGGATATCTTTTTTGTATCACGTTGGAATCGTGTGCCTATTTTTGCTTATCAAAATAAAACAGAAGAAACATTCTCGACATTTGATAGTTTTTTATATCGGGTTTATAATTGTAAAGACAATAGAATATTTGATTTTTTCTACAATCAAAATTATGTTTGTGATTATTCTTTGGAACCAAAAGAAGTTAATGCCTTTTTATCGAATGGTGCAAATAATTACCAAAAATATCGTTCTAAATTTATAACAGTAAAAGGGAAAGTAAGTGAAGTTTTTGGAAATGAATATTTGCTTTTGCAAACTTATGAGCAAAAAGAAAATAATTTAGTAGGCCAATTAACCTTTAATAAAAATACAACATTAAAAGTAGAAAACAATCATGGAAATTTAAAACTATATAACAAATACGAAATCTATGACAATGTTTTAGTGACGGGACGAATTGTAAAAAAAGAAGCTAACACTTTAATTATGCAAGATGCTAAGATAGAAGTCATAAATAATTTTGAAGAATTTATGATTCACACAATCGAAGAAAAAAAATGTAATCAAAAAATAAAAAAATTAACCAGTACAGGGGAATATACTTTTTATAGTGATTGTTTGAGTGAAATTTTTGTAAAATACGATAAAGATACAATTTATGATATTATTTTGGCATTGGAAACGAAAAAATTAACGTTTGACAAATGGATTAAAGATGTTGAAAGGAAAGAGAATGAAGAAAAAGAACTTTACTTTTTCTCACAATACAATCTCTTAAAATGCAAAAATTCGAATACAATTTTAATAGGAAATAAAAAATTAAAATTAAATTCTAAATTTTGTGAGGAAATTCTAGAAAAGGAAAGCTGAAAAAAATTAGAAAAAATTGACATTTATTCGAAGGCTTATTATACTTAAGAAAGAGGTTAGAGTATGAAAAATCGTATTGTAGGTGGTTTAGGAATTCTTTTCGTGGCGGTACCTATTTTGTTAGTGGGGGATGTTTTTTTTACAGTAGCGTGTGCTTTACTTTGTGTAGGGGCTCTAAAAGAACTGATGGATTTAAAAGAACATCATGTTTCTATTCCTAAAATAATGACTGCTTTTTGTTTACTTAACGTTTGTTTATTTTTTTTCTTACAAGAGAAAGAAGCTTATCCCTTACTGTGGAATATACAATGGATAACTTTTACTCTTCTTTGTTTGTTTTTCCCTTGTCTTATTTATAAAGAAAAATATAGTACACATGAAGCCTTCTATTTATTTGCAAGTCTTTTGTTTTTAACCTTGTTTTTTAATAGTTTGCTTGTAATTCGTTTTCAAAATTTTTGGCTTTTGCTTTATTTGCTTTCTGTTTCTATGTTCACCGATATATTTGCTTATTTGATAGGATTCTTTTTTGGAGAACATAAATGTTGTCCTAGTATAAGTCCAAATAAGACGTGGGAAGGATGTTTAGGTGGAATTTTTATGGGTTCTTTACTATCATCAAGTTTTTATTTTTATAAAGTTGGCCAAGAATCTATCGTGTTTATACTAATTCTTTCTGTTCTATTGTCTATTGGAGGATTATTAGGTGATTTACTGTTTAGTAAAATCAAAAGAGAGAATAAAATTAAGGATTTTAGTCATTTAATTCCTGGACATGGTGGAATATTAGATCGATTAGATAGTTTGATTTTTATTATATTTATTTATATATGTTTTGTAGGAATTAGATAAGGAGGATATATATGTGGTTTATAACTTTATTGGTTTTAATTATTATTTTAGGTATTATTATTTTAGTGCATGAATTTGGACATTTTATCTGGGCAAAAAAATTTGGAGTTTTTATTTATGAATTTTCAATGGGAATGGGTCCAATTGTGCATACACACAAAGGACGTGATGGTATTAATTATAATATTCGAGCGTTTCCTATTGGTGGATTTGTTTCTATGGCAGGAGAGGTTTATGAAGATGATGATAAAACACCGAAGGAAAGATTTATGTGCAATAAGCCTTGGTTGCAAAGATTGATTATTTTGATTGCTGGTGTAGTAAATAATTTTATCTTGGCGATCGTAATTTTATTTTTTATGGCTCTTGTGATGGGATCTACCACTACTAAACCGATTGTTGGAGCTGTTTTAGAAGGTTCCGCTATGGAAAAAGCAGGGATTGAAGTAGGAGATCAAATTTTAAAGTTAAATGGAATTCAATCGTCTTCTTGGGATAAATTACAAATTGCTTTATATCGTAAGAATAATCAAGATACGTATGATTTTGTTGTGAAAAAAGCAAATGGTGAAATAAAAAATTATACTGTGATTCCAGATAAAGTAAAAAATGAAGATGGTTCTGAAAAAATTCAATTTGGGTTTGGCGTAGACACAACAAAACATTATGGTTTCTTTTCAAGTATAAAATATGCGTTTTCAAAATTTGGAAGTGTTATGTCGTCAATGGTCTTAACCATAACCAGTTTATTTTCTGGTAAAATTTCTTTAAGCGCTTTGTCTGGACCAGTAGGCATATATGGGGTTGTGGGAGATTCAATTAGTATAGGTTTTTCACAAATTGTATATATTATTGCATTTTTAAGTATTAATGTTGGCTTTATTAACATTTTACCCTTTCCAGCTTTTGACGGTGGAAGAGTCTTATTTATGGTAATTGAAAAAATAAAAAAAGGACCTGTGAATGCCAAAATAGAAAATGCTTTCCATACTATAGGTTTTATTTTATTGATGTTATTAATGCTATATATCACGTGTCAGGATATTTTAAAACTTTTTTAAAAAAGTAAAGCAATAAAGTAAATCTATTATTAAATGGTGTTTTGTCCTAAGCACCATTTTTTTTATGGCATAAAATAGACTAGAAAGGAAATGGTAATAATGAAAAATAATCGTTGTTCAGATACTAGTGTATTTCCTGAAGCATCAGAAATGAATACAAATATGAATATGGGAATGGGAATGGATTGCTGTATGCCAATGGGATGCTGTGCGCCTCAAACAATGATGTGTCCACCAATAATGGAATGTCCTCAAGTGAGATGTTGTCATAGAGTTATCAATTATGAAGTACCTCAAGTGTGATAATTTATGATAGACCAAGTAAAATTAGAATAATGAGTACAAATTTAAAGGCATTAATAAAGAATGTCTTTTTCTGTGGTATAATTTTTATAGGTGATCTTGATGAAAGTATTAAGTTTAATAGAGCCATGGGCAACTTTAATCAAAGAAAAGAAGAAATTTATTGAAACTAGAAGTTGGAAAACGAATTACAGAGGAGAATTATATATTCATAGTAGTAGCACTAAACCATCTAAAAATGATTTAGATACTAAAAAATTGATGTCTTTAGTTGAAAATAAGAATATGAATTTTGGAAATATTATTTGCAAATGTAATTTAGTTGATTGTATTTATATGACTAAAGAGTATGTAGAAGAAATGAGAAATAATTGCTATCAAGAATATATTTGTGGAGAATATGCAGAGGGTAGATATGCTTGGATACTTGAAGATATTGAACCTATAAAGCCTGTAAAAGCAAAAGGACAACTTAATATTTGGCAATTTTATAACGAGTTTGAAATTATGAAGTTAATGGAAAATATAGAATATGGATGGATTGATAAAAATAATAGCAAACATACAATAGTAGATGAAACTTATTCGGATAATTATGTATTACAAGCACCAAAAGAAATAATAAAAAATAAGATTGGTGTGTGCTGGGATCAAGTAGAACTTGAGAGATATTATTTTAAAGGAAATGATTGGAATGTTAAAACTTATTTTATAGTCCATTATGATAATGACAAATGTCCAACACATACATTTTTAACTTTTGAAAAAAATAATAAATATTATTGGTTTGAACATTCATGGTTTGTATTCAAAGGTATACATGAATATATCTCTTTAAAAGATTTATTAATTGATGTAAGAGATAAATTTATTAAATATGAACTAAATAATAATTATAATAAAAATAATCTTTGTCTATACAATTATAAGAAACCAAAATTTCATCTAAATGTTTTAGACTTTTATAAGTATTGTGAAAATGGTATTAATATTTCATTGGAGGATATGTAATATGGATATAAGTAAAATTAAAAAGGAATTAATTAAACAAAAGGAATCAAAATTTAAAGGAAATATCTATCATTATTCTCAAGTGAATTTTTCATATAATTCCAATAAGATTGAAGGAAGCAGATTAACTAGTGATCAAACTGAAGCCATATTTAATACATCTTCATTTATTCCTAAAAGTGACGATTTAATTAAATTGGATGACTTGATTGAGTCTAAAAACCACTTTAAATTATTTGATTATATGCTAGATAGTGTTGATAATGATTTATCAAAAGAAATGATTATTGCGATGAATAAGATATTAAAAAGAAATACTAGTGATGAAGAAAATCCTAGGTACAATGTTGGTGGATTTAAAGTAGTTCCAAATATGATAGGTCTTGTTAATGTTATCAACACAACTTCACCAGAAAAAGTTGAAGAAGAAATTGATGAATTACTTGTCGAATATAATTCTAAAAATAATATTACTTTAGAAGATATTATTGATTTTCATTATAGTTTCGAGAAAATTCACCCCTTTGGAGATGGCAATGGCAGGGTTGGAAGAATTATTATGTTTAAAGAATGTCTAAGAAATAATATTATGCCATTTATTGTATTAGATGATAATAAACCTTATTATATGAGAGGTTTAAAAGAATATACTCGTGATAAAACGTTTTTAATTGATACGATAAAACATGAGCAAGACTTATATGAAAAAACTTGTGAAGAGTTATTAAATTTTGAAATAGAAGAAAAATAATTAAAAAAATTATCATCCTACTAAAATAAAAGTAGAATGTTTTTTATGTTTTAAATTGTTTGAAACACTGTATTTATCCTTTATATCAACCTACATAGTAGGATGAATTTTAAAGTGCAAAATAAGAATTGTGTATAGTAATGTCCTTATTTTATAAAGAGAATTCCATAGAGAGTGAATAATTATAAGTAATACTAAATATATGTGTAATTTAAATATTATACAATTTAGTATTACTAAAATCAGTTATTTATCCATAAGTTTAAGTGAGGTGCTAAATAATGGATAAGTACAAGATTAATTATATTTATACTGAAAATAATGATATAAATAATATTTTTGTGAGTGTTTTAAATAAAGAACTAAAAAAAAATATTCAAATGATTTGTAAAAATAAAAAAAGTGAGATACCATCATGTCCTTATTTATCTCAAGGATGGAAAGAACATTGTTAGAGAGTTTAAATAAAATATATAAAGTTGGACTTTATATAAGGCTATCCAGAGAAGATGATGATAAAACCTTAGAAAGCGAAAGTATTACAAATCAAAAGAGTTTATTACTCCAATATGTAAAAGAGAATCATTTAAAAGTATATGATATTTATATTGATGATGGATATTCAGGTACTAATTTTGATAGACCAGATTTCAATAGATTATTAAATGATATTGAATCAGGTAGAATAAATATGGTTATTACAAAAGATATGTCAAGACTTGGTAGAGACTATATTGGTACTGGAAATTTAATTGAAAAATATTTTCCAGAGCATAATGTTCGATATATTGCAGTTACTGATAATATAGACACCTTTTTAGATAGTTCTAATAATGATATAGCACCATTTAAAGCCATCATGAATGATATGTATGCTAAAGACATTTCTAAAAAAATTAAATCTAGTTTAAAAGCAAAAATGAAAGAAGGAAAATGGGTAGGAGGTAGAACTCCATTTGGATATGATCAAGATAAAGATAATAAAAATCGTTTGGTAATAAATGAAGAACAGGCTAGTATTGTTAAAAGAATATTTGATATGTGTTTAGAAGGTTTATCGTTTTTTAAGATAGCTAAACAACTAACAAAGGAAGGAGTAAAAACTCCAGCACAATACTATAACTTTGAATGGAAGGGTAATTATAATCTAAAATATGGAGAGTGGCATTCTAAAACTATAAGGGACATTTTAACAAATAGGATGTATATAGGTGATATGGTACAAAATAGGCGAAGTAAAGTAAATTATAAAGTTAAAAAAGTCATAAAGAATAATCTTAATGATTATATAGTTGTAGAAAATACTCATGAAGCAATTATTGATAAGGAGATATTTTACGAAGTTCAAAAAAAAATACCTAAAAATAAGGGGAGAAATGAAAAAAAGGAAATTCATTTACTAGATGGATTATTATACTGTGGGAATTGTGGACATAGAATCTCAATTACATCTAGAAGAAAAAAAGATAATAGATGTTATACAATTTGCAATTATTATAGAACGTATATGAAGAAAAAGTTATGTACAACACATTCAAATAACTATGATGAATTAGAGAAAGTTATAATTAATTCATTAACTAATTTGTGTTTAAATTATATTAATAATGACAAAATTAAAAGTGATGTTTTAAATAATTTAACTGAAGATAATAAATTAAATAATAAAAAAGAGTTAGAAAGACTAAGTAATGATATTAAACAAATAAATGATAATTTAGATAATATTTATATTGATAAGTTAAATACAAAAATAACTGAAGAACAATTTGAAAGAGTAAAAGTAAAATTAGAACAGGAGCTAAATGTAAAACAAAAAAGATATAGTGAATTAAATAATAGTATTAATGGAACTATAAATGAAGAATCTAAATATAAAATGATTAATGATTATATTAATAAATTTTTAACTATGAAAAAATTTAGTAGAGAATTAATAATTAACCTAATTGATAGAATTGAAATATTTGAAGATAAAACGATTAGCATTAAAGTATGTTTTATGAAAAATTAGTCTACCAAAAAAGGGCAAGGACATATTATTCCATGCCATACAAAAACTATAAATCATCATGTGTATAGACATACTTATCAACCATGCTATAGTTATTCAGAAGAAGATGAATCAAGCGAAATCTATGAACCAAAATGTTGTAAATAATCTCGTCCATCGAGATTTTTTCTTTTTTTTATTAATTTCTCTTTGGTTCTATTTGAATGTATGATAAAATGAAATATAGGTGGTAGTAGTGCAAAAAAAAGGATATACAATTCCTGAGTTAATTGTTGTAATTGTAGTTGTAGGTATTTTTTCAATTTTGGCTATAAATAAAGCGAGTTATGCTTTTGTTGATAGTGATGTAATAAATAAGGAAACGGAAGAAATGATCTTAATTAAAGCTTCTACGGCTTATGCAAATAGTATTATAGAGACTTTAAAAACAGATGACATCTATATAACAGGAAAAGATTTAGTTGAAGCTAATTTTTTGATAGATGATGAACATACTTACACAAATGTAAAATTAAAATTAAGTTATAATAAAGAAACGAACGCTCCAAAAGTAGAGATTTTAAACTAGGGTAATTATGGCAATAACCAAAACAGATTTTATTAACTATACTCGTTGCAAAAGATATGTAGCTTTAGAAGAAATTCAAAAAGAAAAATTAGATGCTGCTATTAGTTATCAAGAATACAAAGAAAAAGAAAAACAGGAACATTTAAATGAGATTGTTGGATCGATGTTTGATGTAAATGAAGAAACAGGAGAAGAAACGGATTTAATTGAAAAAGTAGACCGACAGTTAGAGGCAATGTTGGATTATTATAAAACCGTTGAAGTAGAAGCAGGAAGAATTAGTGAAAAAACTTTTGGTGGAAAATCTATTTTTGCAGAGAAAACCAAAGAACAAGAATGTTTTGACTTTTCAAAAAATGGTATTCATTATTTATGCTATGTAGATATTTATAATGAAAGTCAAAATAATATAAATATAATTGAAGTAAAAGCAACAACCAGTAAGAAATATAAAGAATTGGAAGCGGGTCATAAAAAGTGTCCAAAATATTCTATATGGGAATGTATTAACAATATTCATTATTTAAAAGGGGAGTTAGATACTTACAATTTAGAAGCAGAGATGCCTTTGGAAGATTATGAAAAAAAAAGATTGAAATTATTAGACCGCTATCATTTAGGGCAATACGTTTACGATTTATCGGTTCAAAGATATTTTATTGAACACGAATTCCAAAGTACACACACTGAAAAAAATTTAAAAAAATTTCATTATTATTTAGCCGTTTTAAATGGTGAGTATATTTTTGATGGAACGTACGATGGAAAAAAAGCGATTTATAACCCAGATTCGAATGGAAACGAACTTATAACTTTTTTTGACATGACCAAAATTACTGAAGAGTATCAAAAATTTATAGAAGCGGATAGAGAAAAGTTGGAAAGATATGTTTTTGATTTGGATGTATCTAGTTGTCCTCTTTCTATTGCATGTGGTTATAAAAAAAGAAACGAATGTAAATATTTTTCTCCTATTTGTGGAAAAATGATACCTAAAAAAAATTCTAGTTTGAATTATATTCATAATGGATTTGGATTTGTAAATGATTCAGGAATTCGTATTAAAGGGCTTGAATTAATTAATGAGGGATATATAAATTTGTTAGATATACCCGAAAATTGGATTACTAAAAATTATCATCGTATTCAAAGAGAAAGTTTAGAATTTAACAAAACTTATATAGATAAAAAAAAAATAGCTATTGGTTTACAGCAGTTGGAATATCCTATTTATCATTTGGATTTTGAAACTATGCCTTGTCCGGTTCCAAGATTTAGGGGAGAGTGGCCTTATATTCAGTCACCATTTGAATTTAGTTTGCATATAGAGCGTGAACCAGGAGTGTGTG
The DNA here is from genome assembly GCA_947574215.1 of uncultured Mycoplasmatota bacterium. Taxonomy (GTDB): domain Bacteria; phylum Bacillota_I; class Bacilli_A; order RF39; family UBA660; genus MGBC108787. Next base: position 23,493 of record CANPIX010000018.1, read on the forward strand.
ATAAAGAGAAAGACAACATTGTATTTTTAGCCAAAACACATGAAGATGAGCGAGAAGAAATGATTCAGTTAATGTTAAAGTATATGGATCCTAATAAAGGAACTTTATTTGCTCAAAATGTGGCATTTGAAAAAGGACGTATTAAAGAATTAGCTGGTATTTTTCCTAAATATAAAAAAGATTTAATGAAATTATACGACCGGGGATTCGATTTGTTATGGCTAGTAAATACCAATTCTAAAATGTATGAAGAATTTGGTTTTTCTGAAGAGCGTTGTAAAACTTTTAATTTTTATGATCAACGTTTATCTGGATCTTTTTCAATTAAAAAAACGCTTCCGGTGTTTAGTGATTTAAGTTATGACAATCTAGTTGTAAAAAATGGAACTGAGGCTATCGTAGAATACGCAAATTATCAAAAAATGAGCAAAGAAGAATTTCATTTAAAGTATCAAGCTTTAATTATTTATTGTCAACAAGATACTTGGGCAATGGTAGAAATATTAAATGCTTTACGAGAACTTGTAAAAGATTTGTCAAAAAATGGTGAAAATGTTGTAATGTTTACATAATATTTAGTATGATTGTATTGTAAGGATGTGAATAATATGTTATACCCATCAATTGATAAGTTACTAAATATTGTGGATTCAAAATATAAGCTTGTTCATGTGGCTTCTATTCGTAGCAAACAAATGAGTGAAAAGAATCATTACCAAATGAAAGAAAATGAATACTACAATAAAAAAGAATTAGGTCGTGCGCTTGAAGAAGTAGAAAAGGGTTTCATAACTCTAAAAGAAGTTTAATATTTTAAGATTTTTATCATAAAATGTCTAGATTAATTAAAAATTACTTGCGAAACAATTTTGATTATGGTATTATAATCTTGTTCTTGGGGAATTAGCTCAGCTGGCTAGAGCACCACGTTTGCACCGTGGGGGTCAAGG
>CANPIX010000019.1 GCA_947574215.1 uncultured Mycoplasmatota bacterium
TAGATGGAAATGTAACCATCAACTACAAGAATCCATCCTCAGTAGTTGCATCAACCACTGGAAACTATACAGGAATCTATGATATGAGTGGAGGGGCCTGGGAAATTGTTATGGGAATTATGGCAGATTCTACTAATCAAAATCCTATGAGTGGTAAAAATAGTTCAGAACATTCCGGATTTAATGGACCCTACAGTGAAGGTGGAAGTTTAAGTAATGGAATTGATTTTCCAGATTCAAGATATTATGATACATACCAATATAGTACGAGTTATACCGCCTACAATCGAAGAATCTTAGGAGATGCAACAGGAGAGATGGGACCATTTTCGAATGCCAAGTATGGAAGTCAAACTAGACAAATCAGTTCTTGGTATCAAGATGAACAGTGGTTTATAAAAACAACGGCTTTATGGTTTGGACGAGGAGGACATTTCATTTTTGGACAAGGATCAGGAATCTTTGATTTTATTCATGGAAATGGTGTAGTAAGCCAACCAAATGGCTTTCGAACGGTTTTGGCCATATGATAAATTTAAAAGAGATAAGAAAAAATAGTGGATTTACTCAAAAAGAATTAGCAGGTCAGTTAGGAATTCCTCAGCAACAATATTCAAGATATGAAACAAACTTAAATAAAATTAGTTTATTGCTTTTTTTAAAAATTTTAAAAATATGTCATTATAAGATAAAATTAATAAAAAAATAACTACGTTTTTTGTAACGTAGTTATTTTTTTTATCTATTGTAAAATTCAACAATAAGGCTTTCATCAATTTCGCTATTTAATTCACTTCTATCAGGAAGTCTTAAATAAGTTCCACACATTTTCTTTTGATCAAATTCAACGTAAGCTGGACATTTTACATTTGCTTCTAAAGCTTCTTTCATTGCTTTATGTTCTAAAGAATTTTCTTTAACACTAATTGTATTTCCAGGTTTAACTTGGAATGAAGGAATATTTACTTTTTTTCCATTTACTAAAATATGTCCATGATTAACAATTTGTCTTGCGCCTCTTCTTGTTTTAGCAAGTCCCATACGATAAACTAAATTGTCTAAACGACTTTCTAGTAATTTTAGTAGGTTTTCTCCTGCTACACCTTTCATACGGCTTGCACGTTCAAACGTTTTTCTAAATTGTTTTTCTGTTAAACCATACATTAAGCGTACTTTTTGTTTTTCTTGCAACTGAACGCCATACTCACTAATCTTTTTACGACGATCAGCACCATGAGCACCAGGTGCGTAAGGACGACGCGCTAGTTCTTTTCCATTTTCTAATAATGAAAAATTAAGTCTTCTAGCTTTTTTGTAAGCAGGTCCTGTATATCGAGCCATTTCTTTTCTCCTTTCTGTATAAATTGCTTTAAGTTATGAAAAAGAAAATGTTAGGGAGTTTATATCAATCATTTCTCAAAAGGCAGTTTTGATACTTTGAAATTTTTATAAACACGTTAGCATTTTACAATTTCGCTGCCTAACTCATTGCACTCATAATTATACACTATATTTTTATTATGTCAAATTCTAAAATATGTGTATTTAAAGTTTGCTTTTCTTAATTTTAAGATTTTAGCAACAGATTTGCTAAAGAATATACCATTTTGTTTTTTTTAATTTGAATGTTATAATAGGATAGGTGAAATCATTGAAAACGGAAGTAAAAGAAATTTTAGAAAAACTTGAAAATAAAGGTTTTAAAGCTTATCTAGTAGGAGGATATGTTCGAGATACGTTACTTTCTAAAACCACTTATGATATAGATATTTGTACAAATGCAACCACAATGGATTTAATGAATTTGTTTACTGGTGATTTCAATGAATATGGTTCCGTTCGAATAAAAAGAGATAAATTTACTATTGATATTACTTCTTTTCGTGAAGAAGAGGAATATCAAAATCGTAGACCCATTTCAATTTCTTTTACCAATTCCTTAAAGAAAGATATAGTACGAAGAGATTTTACAATAAATACTATATGTATGGATAAAGAGGGAAAAATTATAGATTTGTTAAATGGAAAAGAGGATTTAAAAAACAAGTGCATTCGAGCTGTAGGAAATCCGAAAGTAAAAATTAAAGAAGATCCTTTGCGAATTTTAAGAGCGATTCGTTTGGCTACTCTTTTAGATTTTTCGATTGAAAAAGAGTTGAAGCGAGAGATTAAAAAAAATAAGATACTTTTAAAAAGCTTAAGTTCTTATCGAATAAAAGAAGAAATTTCTAAAATTCTTCTTTCCCAAAATTATAAGAAAGGTTTAAAACTTTTAAAAGAGCTTTCACTATGTGAAGAATTAGGATTATATTTTAAGAATGTAATATATACTTCAAATATTTGTGGGATGTGGGCTCAAATTCAAATTCATAAAAATCTTCCCTTTACAAAAAAAGAAAAAGAGAATATAGTAAAAATACGTAAGATTTTAAATTCAAAGAAAATTTCTTTAGAAAACCTTTATGAAAATGAATTAAATTTGATTTTTGTTGCTGCAACTCTATTAAAAATAAATGTATTTTCGATTCTAAAAGTTTATGAAAATCTTCCTATACATCATCGAAAAGATTTACAGATTTCTTATCAAGAAATTTGCACTACTTTAGAAGTAGAGCCATGCCAAAAAGTAAAAGAAATAGAAAAAGAATTGATACAGAAAGTATTATACAAAAGGATTGTAAATAACAATAAGAATTTAAAAGATTATTTACGTTTGCATAAAATGAGGTGGTTTCATTGAATACAAGATTATTGCAAGAACATCATTTGGTTTTACCAACTTACCTTACACCAATTGTTAAAAAATATTCTTTGCATTTTGAAGATTTTTTATTATTGGTTTATTTTTGGAATTATAAAGAAGAAACTTTTGATGTTGAAATAATAACAAAGGTTTTGAAGTTAACAGAAAGTGAAGTTTTGACTTCATTTAATATATTGCTTTCTAAAAAACTTATACGTATTGACACTTTAAAAGATGGAAATGGTAAGAGAGTAGAAGTTGTAAATTTAGATCATTTGTACCAAGAAATTGAAGAATTGTTTCAGAAAGAAAAGAAAATAGAAGAACAACAAGATGTGTATAGTATTTTTGAAAAAGAATTTGGCCGAACAATTTCTTCAATGGAATATGAAATTATTCATGCTTGGATTGAAAAAGGTTTTAGTGAAGAACTAATTTTAGGAGCTTTAAAAGAGGCTGTTTATAATGGAGTTAATAATTTAAGATATATTGATAAAATTTTGTATGAATGGCAAAAAAAAGGGTACAAGACAACGAAAGAGGCTAATAAAGGGAATTTTAATTATAGGAATAAAGAGAATGAAATGAAAGAATTATTTGATTATAATTGGTTAGAAGATGAAAAATAAAATTATGGAATATCTAGATGAATTGTATCCCGATGTTCGATGTGAGCTTGAGTATGAGAAAGATTATGAATTATTAATGGCAACGGTTCTTAGTGCACAGTGTACGGACAAAAGAGTAAACAAGGTTACAAAAGAATTGTTTTCTACCTATGATATTTTTTCTTTAGCAAATGTTTCTTTAAAAGAAATTGAACGTATTATAAAACCTGTTGGAACTTATACAAGAAAAGCTTTTTATCTTAAAACAATCGCAGAGAATTTAGTAAAGGATTATCAAGGACGCGTTCCAAACGATCGAGTTTATTTAGAAAGTTTACCTGGGGTTGGAAGAAAAACTTGTAACGTGGTTTTATCAAATATTTATGAAGTTCCAGCGATTGCGGTAGATACGCATGTAGAGCGTGTATCCAAAAGACTAAATTTAGCAAATGAAGAAGATAATGTGACAGTGGTCGAAAAAAAATTAATGAAATATTTTCCCAAAGATAAATGGAGCCGTTTACATCATCAATTGGTTTTGTTTGGTAGATACCAATGTAAAAGTATTTCTCCGCAGTGTGAAAATTGCAAATTGCAAGTAAGTTGTAAATATTATAAAAAGAAAAAAATTGATAAATAGTACTTATCAATTTTTTAATGGTTTTCGTTAGGAGCTGTAGTGTCTGTTCCAGTATCTGGTGTTTGTGCAGGTGGATTTTGTGGAATATCAGGAATTGGATCAGGATCTGGAGTTGGAACGCTAGATAAATTAGCTGTTATTGTTAGCCCGTTGCTCATATTGTTTTTAAAAATACTATAAGCCGATTTAATGACAAAAGTAAAATTAGATGCACTTGATGCTACATACGTATAACTAGTTTGATCCGTATATCCTAAACTAATTAAAGTTCCATCTTCGTTTTGTAAATAGACTTGATATCCTAAATTACCAATATTTTTTTTGTTGTAAGAGATTCTTTCGTTGTAATATTTTTCAGGAGCTACTTTATAATGTTCGTTAAAATACGCCTGTAATTTGTTTGTATCAATTGCATCTGGAGTCGCAATTCCCGTCCAAGTTAAAGTGATAGAAGCTCCATTTATAAGAGAATTTCCATTAGTAGGGGCTTGTAAAGTATCAAAACGATTGGATACAGTAGTAGGTTCTGTTCCTTCTTTAAAAAGTTCTGTTATTCGTAAATCTTTTGGGGTATTTGGACTAGCAAGTTGTAATGGATAAGTACCAAATTCATAAGTAGCGGATACAACACCACTTGGTTTTTTAAATCTTGAATTCTTCTTTAAAATTTTATTGGCAACTGCAGCCATTATTTTACGTCTTGCTGAACCTCCTGTAGTACTGGTTAAATAACCTTCTGTTAATTTATCATATCCCACCCAAATTGAAATCGAATAATCTGGAGTGTAAACGTTATTCCAGTGAGCAGGAGTAGCGTTTTTGGAAATTTTTAATTTCTTGGCTTCTGCTTCACTTATTGTAGTAGTCCCACCTTTAGCCGCTACATCTGTGCCAATCACGTTAATACTTCCTCCAACACCATGAGCACCACCATCTACTAAAATGTCCGTAATCATATAGGCAGTTTCTTCACTCATGACACGCGTTTTCGTATATTTATAATTGTATTCTTTTTCATTTTCTAAATAAACGATTTTAGTAAATGCATAAGGTTCTATATAATAACCACCTCGACCAAAGGCCGCGTAGGCAGCGCTCATTTCAAGAGGACTTGCTCCAGGATCATATCCGCCTATGGATGCTGATTCGTAAAGATTTTCACCGAAATCAATTCCTAAACTATGTATAAATTCTGTTTTTTGTTCTATTGTGGTTTGTTGGAAGGCTTGCAATGCAGGAATATTACGGCTATCTATTAAAGCTTCACGCATTGTTATTAGCCCTACAAATTTTCCATCGTAGTTTTTAATAGGTGTTCCATTGGTATAGGTATAGGGTTCATCAATAAAAACTTCTCCAGTGGATGCATTGTTGTATTCAATTAAAGGTCCATAATCAAATATTGGCTTAGCCGTTGATCCAGGTTGATAGTGATTTAACGCACGATTATTGCTTCGATAAATATAATTTCTACCAGGTCCTAAAGCGAGAATAGAACCATCTACTGTAGAAGTGATTGCAATACCATTTTGAATTTTTTCCGTTGTAAATTTATAAAGCTCGCCATTTTCAAGTTGGGTTACAACATCTTGTATGTTGCGATCTAGAGTAGTGTAAATTGCCATAGGCACTTGACGAGGATCATCACCTGTTTTTTCGATTACTTCGTCAACTACATAATCAATAAAAGCTTGTAATCCTTTATCATCAGCGGTTTGTTCTGTTGTTGTTTCCTTAAGTAAAGATTCAATAGGTATGTCAATGGCAACTTGTGCTTCTTCTTCCGTTATATAGCCATGTCTAACCATTAATTTTAAAACAGTTGTCTGTCTTTTTTTTGCATTTTCTGGAAATTGTATTGGACTAAATTTATAAGGATTATTAAAGATTCCAACAAGTAATGCTGCTTCTGGTAGAGATAAATCGCGAACCGATTTTCCAAAAAAAGCTTGGCTTCCTTGTTCAACACCATTTATATCGGCATAATTATTGGTTTTTCCAGAGCCTAACCATTGAGAATTGACATAAAACTCAATAATTTCTTCTTTAGTGTAGGCTTTTTCAATTTTAAAAATAGCCATATAAATGTCACTAAATTTACGAATTATACCTTTAATTCCGTGTGAGTCTTTTGTACTATATGTATTTTTGGCTACTTGCATAGTTAAAGTAGAAGCTCCACCGGCATCTTTTCCCATAGCTTGTTGCACACTTGCTTTTAAAAATCTTGCTGCATCAAAACCGTTGTGCTGAAAAAATCTGGAGTCTTCTGTTGCAACCAAAGCGTCTATTAAAACTTGAGGAAGATCATCGTAAGTTACCAACACTCGATTTTCAGTTCCAATACGTGTCATTTCATTTCCGTCTTTATCGTATAAAACACTTGCTTCTTTGCTATACAATTTGTTTGTAGTAAATGCAGGAGCTGTAATAACTATATAAGCACTAAACAAGATAACAATACTGGCAATACCAATACCACCTACCATTAAAAGCGTAAGTATCCAATTCTTACTTCTTTTTTTAGTATTTTCTTTTCTTTTTTTCTTTTTTTCTTGCAATTTTTCTTTAGTTTCACTGGCAATTTTGCTAACTTTTTTTAATTTTAATTTCTTCACATTGCTTCCTCCTTAAAATAGATTTCATCAACTACTGTTAAGTAGTCTAAAGTAGGGCGATAACTATATTTAATCATATACCCAAATTCTTTAATAAATTCATAGGGTATACTTTTGCGGTCATTGTTATTTATGTATTCTATAAAATCATTGCCTTTTAATAAGTAGACCATTTCATTAATTTTTATAATTAAAAAAACGATTCCTTTATGTTTTAATACACTTTCTATATGTTGTATTTGATGAGGATGAATATTGGCTAATGGAAAAGAGGTTCTATTTTTTGTAACTTTGGCTTCGTATTCAATATATTTTCCTCTATAAAGTCCATTATAATCCAAAGTGGAAGGCTCTTTAAAAAAACCTCGATCAATTACTTTTCCTCTTGAAGTGTAACTTACATCTGTTACACCAATGGGAGTTGGCTTTTTATAAATTAAAGCTTTATCTATTTCACGGTAGTAATCGTTGCTTTCATTCAATTCATTCTCTAAGTCCATTCCACGATTTTTATAAGTTAGGGGGTTTTTATATGTTTTTGTTAGATTATTTGGATACTTCATGCTTTACCACCTGAATTTATTATACTATAAAAATTTTGTTTTTACTATGATTAGTATATAAAGAAAAGTAAATTTTACAACTTACTTTTTCTAAATTTTATTGTTGAATAAATTTTTATTTTAATATTGGATGTAGAAAGTTGAAAACTTTTTAATAAAAAAGAAATTTTGAAGTGTTTTGTCGAATTTCTTGTTTCTGCTTCTTTCTTTTTAGTACACTAGTTTTTAGGTGATGAATGTATGTTTAGAATTGAAGTATTTTTAAATGAAATGCTTGAACGAGTTCAAAAAGCAGAGTTACTTTTAAGCAATCATGGAATTCAAAAAAAGGATAGTTTTAAAAAATATAGTTCCTTAAAATAAAACGTTTATGAACTCTATTTTTTTATTTTTTATAATAAATTTTTTATTTGGTTAGAAAATAAAAAAATTAGTAAAATGCTATAATGAAGATCAATTATGGTTAAAAGATTTGACATTTTGTATTTTTTAAAACTTTTTTTAAATTTTGGGAATGAAATAGAAAGAATTGGAAATTTGCGATTCTTTTTTTCATTTGATATTTTGTGTTTAAGAAAGGAGGTATTTTATGAATCAGGTAGTTTTGGTTGGACGTTTGTGTGCGGATCCAGAAATTGTAAAAACGGAAGAAAATAAACAAAGAAGCGTTGTTACAATTGCTGTAAATCGTTCTTTTAAAAATAGTGAGGGGATTTATGAAACCGATTTTATACGTTGCATACTTTGGAATAATATAGCTCTTCATACCTTTGAGTACTGTCATTCAGGGGATGTGGTTGGCATTAAAGGAAGGTTACAGACTAGAAGTTATGAAGATGAAGAAAAAAATAAGAAATTTATTATGGAAGTTATTGCTGAAAAAGTAACATTTTTATCTTCAAATAATAAAAATTCGGAAAAAGAGACACAGTAAAAACATATAGTTAATTAGGTGATTTTTTTGAAAAAATTATATAAACCATTTGGACTTCTTGCTATTATGTTATTTAGCTTTTATTATACAGAAAAAATAGCAATTGTTATGCAAAATAAAAGTCCAATTATGCATAGTATTCAAGAAGTAGAAAAAAACTATATAGTAAACGCTGTAAATGCTACTGTGGATGAAAAATATATTGTTCCTGGAATTATGGGAAGAATGGTGAATAAAACAAAAAGTTATGTGAATATGAAAGCTTTTGGAATCTTTAATGAATACTATTTGGTATTTGATGATGTGAAGCCAGAAGTTTCTTTGGAAGATAATAAAGATAAAGTAATTAAAGAAGGGAATAGAAATAAAAAAGCGGTTGCTTTTTTGTTAGAAGATGGAAATGAAGATATAAAAAAGTATTTCATAGATAATCAAATAAAAGCCGATTTACTTATTACAGAATCTACTTATCAAAATAATAATTATTTTGAACAAATTAATGGTGATAAAATTAAATATAAAAATGTTGAAAGTCTTCTAAATAAAAACAATCAAAATCATAATCTTTGTTATATTTCAAAAATAGATCAAGATTTTTGTAGAAAAGAGCAAAAATATTTGATTGAAGAAACATTTGAATTAACAAGCACAAATATAGTTGATGCTAAATCAAAATTAGACAGTGGAGCCATCATATTTATAAAAAAGAACGCTACTTTAGAACATTTGAAATTACTATTAAAAGAAATTCATTTTAAAGGGTTAAGCGTTCTTCCTATTAGTGAATTAATTTCCGAAAAATAAATTATTAAAAATAATCAAATAGTAATTCTTAAACTCTTAAAAAAGAGTTTTCTTTTTTTGGGATGCATCCTAATGAAAAATCAATTAAATGAATGAAATTAAAATGCAAAAATATAAGTTATTGAAAAAAAAATTTTTTTTTGTTATAATGAACCTGCTGCAAAAAACTTTAAAAAAAAATTAATTTATAGAAATATTAGAAATGAGAGATTTAAATGAGTAAAATAAAGATTTTTAGTCTGGGCGGACTTGATGAAAACGGCAAAAATACTTATGTAATTGAAATAGATAAAAATATTTTTGTGTTTGATTGTGGACTGAAATATCCAACAGGAAATATGTTAGGGATTGACTATATAATTCCCGATTTTGATTATTTAGTAAAAAATAGAAAAAGAGTGAAAGGTGTTTTTTTGACACATGGGCATTATGAAAATATGGGTGCTACTAGTGATTTGGTTAAGAACATTCCAGATATTCGATTGTTTGCTACTAAATTTACTAAATATGAACTTTTAGAATCGGGTGTTCCTGAAAAAAATATTATGGAAATTACGCCTCATAAAAAATTAAATTTTGGAACTGTAAGTATATTTCCAATAACGGTATCTCATAGTTGTCCAGATTCAGTGATGTACGTTATTAACACGAAAGATGGAGCTATTTGTTATACAGGAGATTTTATTATTGATTCTAAGATGACTGGAGCCTATGATATGGACTTAGGCCGTATAGCATATGTAGGAAAACAAGGCGTTTTGTGTTTGTTATCCGAATCAACTTTTTCAGAAAGAGTGGGGCATACATCCCCATCGCATCGTTTGGAAGAATTTTTTAAAGATATTGTAAATAAGTATGAAAAGCGTTTGTTGTTTTTAGTTTTACCTACTCATCTTTACACGATCCAAGATATATTAAATAGCGCTTTAAATAAGCATCGTAAAGTTGTTCTGATGGGGAAAAAATTACAGAACATTGTCTTTTTTGCAAAAAAAGAAGGATATTTAAATTTTCCTGATGATCTTTTAGGAGATCTTTCTAATATTAATGAAGAAGATTCTATCTTGATTATGAGTGATGATAAAGAAAATCCTTATGCTTCTATAAGTAAAGTAATGAATGGCTACGATCGTTATATTAATTTGAAACCAAGTGATACGATTGTTTTTGCTGAACCAAGATACGACAGTAATGAGAAATTGCTTGTAAAAATTGAAAATGAACTTTCAATGTTTGGGTGTCGAGTTATTGGAATTCCAAGTAATAAAAATATTTTACACCATGCTTCAAGCGAAGATTTAATGTTGATGTTAAAATTAACAAATCCTAAATATTATATGCCTGTTAAAGGAGAGTATCGTTATTTGGTTTTGAATGCCGATTTGGCAAGTTCTCTTGGAATGGCAAAAGAGAATATTATTTTAAAGCAAAATGGAGATATTGTCGTTTTTGAAGATGGAAAATTAAAAGAAACCAATGATCACATCAAAGTAAATGATATTTTAATTGATGGTAAATCGAGTGATGATGTTGGGGAACTTGTTATTAAAGATCGAGAAATGCTTAGTGAAAATGGTATTGTTTTAATTAGTGCCACTCTAAGTAAAAAGACAAAAAAATTACTTGTTGGACCAGAAGTAACTACTAGAGGATTTATTTATGTAAAAGATTCTAAGGAAATTATTTACGAAATAAAGAAAATAGCTGAAGATGTTATTACTAGAAATATTGTGGATAATTTTGTGGATTTTAATAAAATTAAAACTGAAATTCGTACTGAACTAAGCAAATACTTATATGAAGAAACAGAGTGTAAACCAATGATAATAGCGGTTGTACAAGAAGTATAATAAAGATGAATTCATCCATACTAATTATGGGTGATTTTTTATGAAAGATAATAAAAATATTGATTTTTTAAATTCCATTTATCAAATTGCTGAAATGGGAGTCGTAGGCATTAATGATGTAATCGATAAAGTATCTCAATCTGAATTTCGAACATTTTTAGAAAGTCAAAAAAAAGAATACGATGAAATATTAAATGAATGTGAAGTGATTTTTACTTCTTACGGTGCCAAAGAAAAAGAAATAGGAAATTTAACAAAACTAAATAGCAAAATAATGAGTGAAATGAAACTTATGAAAAAACATGAAGATTCTATTATTGCTAAAATGATGGCGGAGGGGACTACAAAAGGAATTGAAAAATTGGAAAGCGCTCAAAACTCTTATAATGAAAATGATGAAGAAGCCTCTAAACTTGCCAGTAAATTGATGGATACACTTAAAAATAATATAGAAGGATTAAAAAAGTATTTATAAAAGTATAGATTATTAAAAAAATTAATTTATAGAAATATTTCTAATTTTGGAGAATACAATAAATTAGAAATATTTTTTATTGTCTAAATAAAATTTTCTAGTTATAATAGTTTAGAAAGGAGCCAATATGAAAAAAGCTATTCCAAACCTTTTAACTTTGTCGCGTTTACTTGTTACACCTTTGATTATTTACTTGGGGGTTAATAATCAATTTGTTGCTTTAATTTTTCTTGCTGCTTTTCTTGCCCTTACTGATTTTTTAGATGGAAAATTGGCACGTCTTTGGAATGTCTCTAGTGAATTTGGTGCAAAACTTGATACAATCGGAGATAAATGCTTGGCTTTTTCTTTACTTTCTATTTTAATTTTCCATAATCATTATTTTTTCTATGTTTTGGTTTTAGAGGGTATAATCGCTATTTTTAACATTTATGCTTTTTATAAATGTCATATAGGTTCTTCTTTACTTATTGGTAAATTAAAAACTTGGGTTATTTTTATAACTATACTGCTAGGTTTTTTAAATATTTTATTGGTACATGTAAAAATACCTGTTAATTTATTTGTAATTTTAACAGCTTTGCTTCAAATTGCTAGTTTAATTCAATATATAAATGCTTATATTGTAAATCGTAGTCAAAAAAAAAATTTAAATTTTAAAAATACAGAATATTATAAAATCGTGCAACCTATTTTAGAAAATAAAGAGTTTTTAAAGCGAAAAGAATTTCCTCATCATTATAATGAAAGTGTTTTTGATCATGTGTTACGAGTTTCTTACGATTGCTATAAAATTGGAAAGAAAAGAAAACTTGATTATAAGTCTTTAGCTATAGCAGGATTATTGCACGATTTCTATGAAAAACCTTGGCAAAGTGACTTTGAAAAAAGACCATTTTTACAAAAACATGGTTTTACACATGCTGAAAACGCAAGACTTAATGCTTTAAAATTTTTTCCAGAATTTATGAATGAAAAAATAGAAAGTATGATCAAAACTCATATGTTTCCTTTAAATAAAAGCATTCCCAAATATAAAGAAAGTTGGATTTTAACCATTGTGGATAAAGCCGATTCTATTGATTTTTTATTTCATCCTTTAATGCTTACAAAAGTAGTAAGAAAAAAAGAATTAAAGAAAAAAAACAAATAAAAAATAAAGACTTTACGCGAATTTGACAAAATTCTTTTTTTATGTTAAAATGTTAACAAATAAAAGGGGGATTTAGCAATGGGATTCGATTTATATGCTTTGCTAGATAGTGAATTAAAGAGTAAGAAAATAACAGCTGAAGAGGAAATTCAATATTATTTTTATAGAAGATGTGGTCAATTATTTTCATTTGATCCTGTGGCTGTATTTGGTACAGATGAATACAGAGAGAATCTAAGAAATGTTCGTTTGGATATGAGAAATATTGAAACTTTAGAAATTAATTGTCACGAATGGGCTTATTTATTTGTTGATTTATTAAAAGAAAAAGGAATTAATGCTGAAGTGGTAGAAATAGATGATTTAAAAGGTAAAAGAGGTCATGCTTTTGTTGTAACAACTTTAAAGACAGGAAAATATGCTTTTGACCTAATGGCTAGATTTAAAGATATTATGCGAGTGAAATACGGCTTTGCAACTCAGTTCCCAAAAAGAATCGATGAAAAACCTATGAATAATAATTCACTAATGGAATATATAACTTTTGAAAAATTTAAAGATCAACTAATAGAAAAATTTAATAAAGATATTAAAGAAAATGGTGAAGTAAAAAAATATAAAGTTTTAAAATGTATTGAAAATATAGTGAATAATCCGATTCTAGAATCTAAAAATATAGATTATTTTAGTGGAATTCAATTCATTGATGAATTAATAAATGGGATAATAAAGAGCCAAAAGCCAAAATATACTTTTTATGCAAATATAGATGAAAATTTTTATGCGAAAGTTTATAGTTTTGTTGATGAAGAAAAAACTTATTTTTTTGCTTATCAAAGAGAAGGAAATTGCTATAAATTATGCGAAGTGTCTCAAGAAAAGGTAGAAGAAATGGAAAATAAATCAAGTAATATAAATGGTTTGACTCTTATTAAGAAAAATCCAAAGTTTGAAATACTTAGTAAATAATGGTGATTTATATGGATTTATTACAATTGTTTCAAAGAGAAATGGATTCTCAACAAATAAATAAAAAATTAGAAATAGCACGTTATCTTTATATTCGAACTGGAGAAATTTTTGAATACGATCCTTTCTATGCTTTTGCCAGTGTAGAAGAAGCAAAACAAATAAGTGAAAAAAGATTGGACATGAGGAAGATAACTGATTTTAGAATAACTTGCACTTCTTGGTCTTATTTGTATGTTGATTTATTAAAAGCCTTTCATATTTCAGCAGAAGTGGTTGAAAGAAATGGGCATGCTTATGTTGTTATCTTTATTGATAAAAAAACATTTTTAGCGGATTTAACAAATGACAATGAAGATTTGATGCGCATAAAATTTAAATTAAAAACTATATTTCAACGTCAAATTGCACCTGAGGCCCCCAAAGTAGAATCCTCTTTTGATATTATAGATGAAAAAATTTATAGAAGGGGGAGAAAAACAGAAGAAGGCATTTATAATGTTAAAAGATACTTAAAAGAACTTAAAACAAAGTTACCTAAAGAAACTGTAAGAGAAGATTATGCTTATGTTGTGTTTAAAACAATTGAACAAATGTTGCCTTCTTATAAAATAGATAATATTGGGATAGTAAGTGGTACAAAATTTATTGAACATTTATTATTAGAATTTGAAGTTGATTATCCTTTTTCTTTTAAAAGATTGTATGATAGAAAAACGGGAAATTGTTCACATATTTATATAATTAAACACAATGGAAAAGAACATTTTTTTTCCTATGACAAACAGAATAATTTATTTGTTTTTCAAGAGAAGCTAAAAGAAGAATTTTTGAAAATGGATAGTTCTTGTGATTTAAAATTAAGTAAAAAGGATAATAAAATAACAAATAACCATTTAATGATTAGTTAATTATTAAAAAGGGTATAATCTTGAATATAACATTGACATTAGATTGACAAATTTCTTTTTTTATGTTAAAATTGTTTACAAAAGAGGGGTTTTATGGATTTAGTAGAATTGATTAAAACAGAATTAAATTTTTTGAATTTAGTAGATAAAAAAGATATTCAAAATCATATTTATCATAGAATAGGTGAAATTTTTGAATACAATCCGTATTGGAAATTTGCATCTGTTTTGGAGCAATATAAAATAGCTAAACGTAAAATAGATGTTCA
The DNA here is from genome assembly GCA_947574215.1 of uncultured Mycoplasmatota bacterium. Classification (GTDB taxonomy): domain Bacteria; phylum Bacillota_I; class Bacilli_A; order RF39; family UBA660; genus MGBC108787. Next base: position 14,538 of record CANPIX010000019.1, read on the forward strand.
TAATGTTACTGATTTTTATGCAGTTTGTTTTGAATTAGCGCCAATGGCTGTAGAATTGTTTCAAGAATTTGGAATCGAAGCAAGAGAAGATGGAAATGCAGGTCATGCTTACGTTGTTACAAAAATAGAAGATCAAGAATATAAATTTGATTTAACAAAAGATTTTGAAGATTTCATGCGTATCAAATTTGGTCTAGAAATTCATTATTCCTATGATTCACCTAGTCACAATGATAATAGAAAATATAAAAATACAGAAGTTTCTTTACATCGTATTAAACAAAAGTTGCAACAACAAATGATAAAAATGGATAAGGATGAATATGTTTTTTCTGTATTTCAAACCATTGAAAAAATTCTTGCTTTTTTTGAGCCAGAAAATGTTGGAATAGTGAGTGGAGTTGAATTTATAAATTACTTACTTAAATTTTTTATTGGAGAAAATTATTTACCTTGTAATACGCGTTTTTATGATAAACAAAGTGACACTATGGTGGAATTATATTCTTTAATTGTAAAAGGAAAAATGCGTTATTTTGTTTATAAAAAAGATACTGAAAGATTTCAATTGCTAGAAACAATGGAACCCTATGTTAAATCAATAACTCAAAATTATAGACCAGATAAAAAAGAAAATTTGTTTTTTTTAAATGCTCAATCAAATTATTTAAAATACAAAAATTTAGATGATCAAGTGAGAAAAACAAGAAAAGAATTAAAATCTATAGCTTCTAATTTAAATATAGAAGAATATATTTATACGGTATTTAAGGCTATAGAAAATATACTGCCTACATATTCATCAAGTGAATATGATATCGAAAGCGGTGTAAAATGTATACAATACTTACTAGGAATATTTATTGGTGATAATTTTGTTCCTTGTCATAATCGATTTTTTGACAAAAAAAACAAATGCTTTTCAGAAATTTTTTATATAAAAGTCAATAATGTTTTACATAGTTTTGTGTATCAAAAGCAAAAAGATAAATATATTTTTGTTGAAAACTCTAATAATATTGAAATTAATTTCATTCCAAATAGAGAAATGGATTTGACTTTGACTAAAAAGCAAACTATATACTATAGAAATAAAATTTTATAAAGTGTCAAAAAAAGACACTTTTTTTTGCAAATAAAAGCCCCTCTTGCTATAATAAGTATGGTGAAGATAGATATGGCGAAGAAAAAAAAATCCAAAGAAGATGGAACAAATAAATTTGAATATAGTGTTGAACTAACGGGTTTGGTTTTAATTTTAATTGGTTTAATTGGTTTTGGTTTTGGGCCTGTTGGAGCCATTTTAAAAGAATTTGCTATGTTTTTACTTGGGGAATGGTGGTTTTGTGTTTTAATTTTAGTTTTATTTTTAGGAGTACACATGTTGATTAAAAGAAAATTGCCGAATTTTTTTTCTTCTAAATTAATAGGAATTTACATAATTATCGGTGTTGTTCTAATTTTATCTCATATAACTTTCGTAAAAACAGTTGAGAAACCTGTAAGTATTTTTAGTGAAACGATTAATAATTATATGGATCGTATGGATTCTATCAATAAAGCCAATATTTTAACGTCGTCTGGACAAACTTCAATAGTCATAGGTGGTGGAATTGTTGGCTCGGCTTTGTCTTTTTGTGTTTCCGCCTTATTTGGTTTAACTGGGACTTATATTGTTATTACTATTTTAGCTTTGTTTGGACTTATTATGATTTTTAATCTAAATATTGGAGAATTGTTTGGTAAAATATTTAAAAAACGTGATAAAAAACCCAAAGAGAAGAAAAAAGAAGAAGCGGATATGGTGCCAATCACAGGTACAGATGATGATAAAATTGTCATTACAAGTGTAGAAGAGTTGAAACATAATCCTGTTCCTATTGTTGAACCAGAAGAACCAAAGTTCTTAGACTCAAATGAAAATATAAGCACAAACCAAATTGTAAATAGTAGTTATAAACTTCCGCCACTTAGTTTGCTTGATGAACCAAATCGAAACAAAAAAGTAAATTCGACGGAAGATATTCGAAAAAATAAAGAATGTTTGGAAAGAGTGTTAAAAGATTTTCAAATTAATGGGCGTGTTGTTGAAATTCACGTTGGTCCAGCGGTTACTCAATACGAAGTAGTGGTACCAACAGGAACAAAATTAAGTCGTGTTAGTTCTATTAATAAAGAAATGGCTCTTGCTTTGGCTGCTAAAGACGTTCGTATTGAAGCACCTATTCCTGGAAAAAGTACGATTGGTGTAGAAATTCCAAATAAGGAAGTTAGTGCGGTTAAAATTAAAGAAGTGATTGGAGATGCGAATCCAGAAAAAATTAAAAAGGGTTTGTTGGTAACCTTAGGAAAGGATATTGCTGGACGTACTATTAACGCAGATTTAGCTAAAATGCCTCATTTGTTAGTAGCGGGTTCTACGGGTAGTGGGAAATCCGTTTGTATCAATAGTATTATCATTTCTTTATTGATGCATTATCGACCTGATGAAGTGAAATTGGTTTTAGTGGATCCTAAACAAGTAGAATTATCGAATTACAATGGAGTACCTCACTTGTTAGCTCCAGTTGTTACTGATCCTAAAAAAGCCTCTTTGGTATTGCAAAAAGTAGTCGTAGAAATGGATAAACGTTATAAAGTTTTAGCGGCTAAAGGAGTAAAAAATATTGCTGATTACAATAAAAAGATAGAAGAAGAAAATAAACAACATCCAGAGTCTTTAGAAGCAAAAATGAATTATTTAGTCGTAATTGTGGATGAAATGGCGGATTTAATGATTGTAGCCAAAAAAGAAGTAGAAGATTCAATCATGCGAATTACTCAGCTTGCTCGTGCTGCAGGAATTCATTTGATTGTAGCAACACAAAGACCATCTACGGATATTATTACAGGTGTTATTAAAACCAATATTCCATCACGTATAGCGTTTTCTGTTGCAAGTTATATTGATTCACGTACTATTTTGGATGCTCCTGGAGCAGAAAAGTTACTTGGAAAAGGTGATATGCTTTATTTACCAATGGGAGATCCTTTTCCCACTCGTATTCAAGGCTGTTATATTTCAGATGATGAAATCAACAAAATTATAGAGTTTGTATCAAGCCAACAAGAAGCAAGTTACGATGAAGCTTTAACGAATGTAAATGTAGAAAGTAGTAGTTCTGTTGAAGCGGTCCCATTAAATGACGATATCGATGATCCAATTTATGATGAAGTCGTAAAATTTGCTGTAGAAACAGGTAAGGTAAGCGCTTCTTTATTACAAAGAAGATTTCGTTTAGGATACAATCGTGCCGCAAGAATCGTTGATTTATTAGAAGAACGTGGTATAATAGGCCCACAAAACGGCTCAAAACCTAGAGAAGTTCTTGTTAAATTACAAGATGAATCTACACAAGAAGTATAAATAGATTAGGAGAGTTTGTATGTTAAGCCCTTATGCTTGTAAAAATGAAAATGCCATTCGTTTTATAAAAGAAAAAAAAGACCCGTATCGTACGGATTTTTTTCGCGATATTGATCGTATTCTTTATTCTTTAAGTTATACGAGATATTTAGATAAAACCCAAGTATTTAGTTTTAATGAGGATGATCATATTACCAAACGCATGATTCATGTACAGCTTGTTAGTAAAATAGCAAGAACCATTGGAAGAAATTTAAATTTAAATGAAGATTTAATTGAAGCAGCGGCGTTGGGACACGATTTAGGACACGTACCTTTTGGACATGTAGGAGAATCGATTTTGAATGCTATTAGTTTAGAAAATGGAGAAGGCTATTTTAATCACAATGTTGAAAGTGTAAGAGTTTTAATGAATTTAGAGCAAAATGGAAAGGGCAGAAATCTTACTCTTCAGGTATTAGATGCCATTATGTGTCATAATGGTGAGCTTCCTTTGGATAAATACCAACCAACTCCAAAAACAAAAGAGCAATTTTTTAAAGAATACGAAATGTCTTATCGAGATAAAAGTATTATAAAGAAATTAAGACCAATGACACTTGAAGGTTGTGTGGTGCGGATTAGTGATATTATTGCTTATATTGGAAAGGATATTGAAGATGCTCTTCGCCTGGAAGTAATCCAAAAAGAAGAATTACCTAAAAATATTATGAAATTAATTGGAGAAGATAATAAAAATATTGTAAATACGTTTGTTAGTGATGTAATAAAAAACAGTAAAAGAAAACCATATCTTAAAATGAGCAAGCCAATTTTTAAAGCTTTAGTTGATTTAAAAAAGTTTAATATGGAACACATTTATTTAAAAGCGAATACAAAAAAACAAATAGAAGAATACGATCGCATGTTTCGAACTTTATTTTCTAATTTTAAAAAAGATGTAGAAAAAAATAACAAAAGGTCCGTGATTTATACAAAATTTTTAAAAGATATGTCTTTATCGTATTTGGAATCAACAACTATAAATCGCAAAGTTATTGATTTTTTAGCGGGTATGACGGATGATTACATGAGAAAGTGCTATTTAAAAATAGTGAATTAGTTTTTTCGAAATAAGTTCTGTTTCGTAAAAAAATAATCATATTTTATACGAAAAGTCAATGAAAAACACACAGATTGTCATTGACTTTTCATTTTTTTTATTTTATAATTTTGTGTACAGTTAGTCTTTAGAAGAACGGTGATTTTTTGGAACATTATTTTACGAACAATGAAACACTTAGAAGCGAACTTCGAGTCATTGATTATAAATATCAAGAATTTGTATTTCATTTTTATAGTGATCATGGAGTATTTTCTAAAAATAAAATTGATTATGGAAGTCGGATGCTTGTAGAAACATTTTTAGAACAAAATAAAGATCCAGTAGAGCGATTGCTTGATGTCGGTTGTGGGTATGGTTTTATGGGAATTGTTTTGGCAAAACAATTGGGTTGTAAGGTCACTTTAGTTGATGTAAATAAAAGAGCTATACATTTAACAAAAATGAACAGCAAAGAAAACAAGTTAGAAGCTGACGTTTTTGAAAGCGATGGGTATGGAAATATCGATAAATATTACGATTGTATAGTAACCAATCCTCCAATACGAGCGGGGAAAAAAGTGGTTTTACGTATTTTATTAGAAGCTGAGAAATATTTAAGTGAATTTGGAAATTTGTGGTTTGTAATAAGAAAAGACCAAGGGGCTAAAAGTATTTTAAAAGAAATAGAAAAAATATACAATCCAATTGTCTTGAAAAAAGAAAAAGGATTTTGTATTATAAAAGCAAAAAAGAAGTTGACATAAATATTCAATACTGTTAGAATTATAAATTGGTGACGTGTTAATTTTTTTGAGCAATTAGTAAGTGAAAATATGTTAGATGGGGTGAAATCGTGGCTTATAAATTAAAAAAATTTGGGGATTATGCGGAAAGAAGAAGTTTTTCAAAATCAAAAAACACTATGGAGCTTTCGGATTTATTGGAAATCCAAAAAAAATCATACAACTGGTTTTTAGAAGAAGGAATAAAAGAGACGTTTGAGGAATTGTTTCCCGTTGAAAGTTTTACAGGAAATGTGACTATTGACTTTGGTGACTATTCTTTTGACACGCCTAGATATTCGGTAAAAGAATCAAAAGAAAGAATGGTAAATTACGCTGCACCTTTAAAGGTACAAGCACGTGTTTTTATTCACGAAACTGGTGAAGTAAAAGAACAAGAAATTTTCCTTGGCGATATGCCTTTGATGACAGACGCTGGAACTTTTATTATTAATGGTGCTGAACGTGTTATTGTATCACAATTGGTACGTTCTCCAAGTATTTATTTTAAACGTGAAATTGACAAGAATGGTCGTCGCGTTATTTCAGGTGAAGTCATTCCAAATCGTGGAACTTGGCTTGAATATGAACTGGATGCAAGAGATGTAATGTATGTAAGAATTGATCGTACCAGAAAGGTACCAATTACTACTTTCTTACGCGCTTTGGGTTTATCAAATGATGAAGATATTAAAAGTGTTTTTGGAGAAAATACTTATATAGAAAATACACTTCTTAAAGATAGTACTAAAAATACTGATGAAGCTCTTATTGAAATTTATGAAAAATTGCGTCCAGGAGAACCAGCTACATTGGATTCAGCGAAGAATCAATTAGTAACTAGATTCTTTGATCATTTCCGTTATGATCTTGCTAAAGTAGGGCGTTATAAATTTAATAAAAAGTTAAATGTAGCGGATCGTCTTTTAAATGCAACGTTAGCAGTTGATATTAAAGAAGGAAAAGAGGTTCTTGCTAAAAAAGGCGACGTTGTTACAAAAGAAGTGTTAGAAAAAATTAAGCCCGTTTTACAAAATGGTTTTGGTTTGAAAAAAGTAATTATTAACGAAGAATTGGATACTTATGATACCATTCAAGAAATTCTTGTTTTTGATAAACAAAATCCAGAAAAAACGGTTAAAATTATCGGAAATGACCAATCTATTGATATTAAAAGACTTACTATCTCAGATATTTACGCATCAATATCTTATTACTTAAATTTGCACGATGGATTTGGAAACGATGATGAAATTGATAATTTAGGAAATCGTCGTGTGCGTCAAGTTGGAGAACTTATCCAAAATCAATTTAAAACTGGAATGTCTAGAATGGAGCGCGTTATACGTGAACGTATGACAACACAGGAACTTGAAAATGTTACTCCGAAATCTTTAATCAATATAAGACCTGTGACGGCTATTTTAAAAGAGTTCTTTGGTTCTTCTCAACTTTCTAAATTTATGGATCAAATTAATCCAATTGCAGAATTAACTGATAAAAGACGTTTATCTAGTCTTGGTCCTGGAGGATTGTCAAGAGATCGTGCTGGAATGGATGTACGTGATGTTAATGCCTCTCATTATGGACGTATTTGTCCAGTAGAATCTCCAGAAGGACAAAATATTGGTCTTATTACAAGTCTTGCTGGATACGCTAAAATTAATGAATACGGTTTTATTACAACCCCATATCGTAAAGTTATTGATGGCGTAGTTCAAATGGAAGATGTTGTTTATATGACAGCTGATGAAGAAGCCGATTTTTATATATCACAAGCTACCGTTAAATTAGATGATAACAACCGTATATTAGAAGATGAAGTTCTTGTACGTATTAACGGTGATAACGTAATGTGTAAACGTGAACAAGTAAATTTTGTTGATGTTGCACCAAGTCAATTGGTAGCAATTACTACAAGTTGTATTCCATTTTTGGATTACGATGATGCAAATCGTACTCTAATGGGTGCTAACATGCAACGTCAAGCTGTACCGCTTCTTACTAGTGATTCTCCAATTGTAGGAACTGGTGTAGAACATGTAGCGGCTAAATATTCAGGAAGTACTGTTGTATCTAAAACCGATGGTGTTGTGGAGTACGCCGATGCTCTAAAAATTATTATTAAAAATGCAAAAGCAAAAGAAACTTACTATTTAGCAAATTTTGAAAGAACCAATGCATCAAGTAGTTTAAATCATCGTCCTTTGGTTAAATGTGGTGATAAAGTTCATGCTGGTCAAGTAATTGCTGATGGACCAAGTACTCAAAATGGTGAACTTGCTCTTGGTAAAAATATGACAGTTGCTTTCATGACTTACAATGGATACAATTATGAAGATGCTGTTATACTAAACGAAAGACTTGTTAAAGACGATGTATATACTTCTTTACATATTGAACGTTATGAAATTCAATGTCGTGATACGAAATTAGGACCAGAAGAAATCACAAGAGACATTCCTAATGTTGGAGAAGAAGCAAGAAGAAATTTAGATGCAGAAGGTATTGTAAGAATTGGTACCGAAGTAAAAGAAGGAGACATCTTAGTTGGTAAAGTAACTCCAAAAGGAATGCAAGAACTTACGAGTGAAGAAAAATTATTACACGCAATCTTTGGTGAAAAAACACGAGAAGTTCGTGATACTTCTTTAAAAGTAGAACATGGTGCAGATG
>CANPIX010000020.1 GCA_947574215.1 uncultured Mycoplasmatota bacterium
TGTGATTTGAAAACAGAAAATTTTGATATTAAGTAATTGCAAAATTACAATTTTTCGAACAGATTAATTTATAAAAATTAGTCTGTTTTTGTTCCTAAAATTATAAAATTATGCTATATTTATATTAGTTAGTAATTTTTACTACCTACTATTGCTTTTGAGAAAAGTTATTCGACTTCTTCTCCACAGGCACCATAAGCGAATACATTCGAACTTTTAAGGTTTGAATTTGAAATAGAATCAACTTTCTAAAAAGAAGTTGATTTTTTTGTATTGTAAGAAAGGATATGTTCACTATGCTTGAAATAACAATCAAATCACTACAATTTGATTTAGAGTAAAAAAAGATGAAGTAAGAAAATTAAGATTACAAAGAAATTAGAAAAAAGTAAAAAACACAAATAAAAAAGATTGGAAGTGATAACTTATGAAGATGTACATTGTATTAAATGAATCTGGTACTATGCATTTGAAGAACGAAAGATATTTTGTTATTGCCGGATTTATGATAAGAGAACTTCATAAAGTAACTTCAGCACATAAAAGAATAGAAGAAATTGTTAAGGAATGAATAAATATACCAATTAATACAAAAATAGAATTAAAAATCATCTAAGATTAATAATAGTCAACAAGCATTGTTTTTAAAAGAGAGAAATACTTCAGTAAAAACATTAAAAGATTTAGAAACATTTTTACAATGGGAATTTGAACTCATGAATTTAGAGGTAAAAGTTAAATATTTAGATTCAAAAGATAATAGGACGTTCAAATGGCAGAGTATGTTGCAAATCTGGTTGAAAAAATATAATTGTATTAATGAAGATTAATAAAGAAGAATTCCACATATTATAGAACTTATATTTCAAAAATCTCTTTTAAATAATTTGAAAACAATCCAACATTAAAGCAACTAAAACAAGAAAATGAAAAAAATTTGGAAGAACTAGTTGTAAATTTATAAAAAAATGGTCTAATATTTATAGAAGACCTTTGAGGTGTATCGAACGAAGCATTTTATATGCGAATGTTCTAATCGTATGTTAAGTACGGGATCCCTCAGGCAAAAAAAGTAACTCGAAAGGTTACTTTTCTTTTGCAACTATGTTATAATTGCTTTAGAAATTGATACAAATATTGTATTGATTACTGAATTTGGCGAAAAAAGTTTGAAATAACTTTTTTACTCGCACCATGAAGTATATATCTGAAATCTTGGGATTCGATTTCTCTTTTGTCTCACTTATTTCGAGACTTTTTATTTTTATTAGATTTGAAATATTGTATAATAAAATAAAGAATGTGAGGAATACATTTATGTTAACTTATGAAGAAATAATGGATTATTGTTCTAATTATAAAATTGAAAAAGGAATTGTTATTGATAAAAAATCCAATCAAGAAATAGTGGATGAAGATATAATATTAAAAGTTAGAGCTTCAATTCTATTGTTTCAGGATGCAAAAGAGACTTATCAATTTCATATCCGATTACTTGGCAAAACAAATAAAACTAAAGAAGATTATGTAAAAATAACTATGGAAAAATTTTCAGTTTCTAATGAAAAAAATAACTATGGAATCAATAAATTAATTAATTCAATTTTGTCTTCAAACGGTCATTATGAAGAAGATATGTCTGGTAGTGATTTACAAGATAGTAAATTTTCAATTTTAGTGTCTCCAAAAAAAGAATATGGTATAGCATATTTAAAATTAAAATTTAGAGAAAAAGGTTTAGATATTGAAGATTTAAAAATAAGTCAAGATTTCACAGAATTACAAAAAAATGGTTTATCAAAAGTTATTATTGATTTTAAAATAAAAAAGTACGATAAAACTAAACAAAACATTTATAATAAAGATACGCCAAACGAATTTCACCATCCAAGATCAAATGAATTAAATGATTTAGAAAAGCAAAAACAAATAGCGAAACAAAATAATGATGAAATTGCATTTAATTATGCTCAATCTGCTATTGAAAAAATAATTAGAGAATCTCGTGTTGAAGTTAATATAGATCAATGGAATTCAATGAGTCTTAGTCAACAAATATCTTTTGTTGAAATTAAATTGAATGAGGCAAAAACATTACATGATGAAGATGAAATTAAATATTGGACTTCAAACTTAGAATCTTTAAAAAGAAAATTAAATGAAAAATTGCAGAAAATAGAATCAAGTAGCGGTATATTAAAATATAATAGTCAAAATACTGTTAGTATAAATGAAATTCAAGTAACAGCTCATCAAACGGAACAGAATAATGAAAAAAAAGATTATAGATTTTATTATGATGAAATGATGAAAGCCGTTAAAAAATATATTCCTGATCAAAAATTAACTGAAAAACAAAAAAAACAAATAATTGGCGAAATATTTTATAACGAAGGTTACATGATTGAAAGATTGTCAAATGATGAAGAGATAAGACAAATAATAAACTTAGTGGTAAATGAATTAAATGGTAATGCTATGCAAATTAAATTATTAAATATTATTTTGAGTGAAGTACAAGAAAAATATCAACAACTTAATTTACAAAATAAAATAGATACAAAACCAGAAATTATTGAAAAAAATAGTGAAAGTAATTCAAATGAGTTAGATTTATCTAATTTAATTGAACAGTTAAAAGTAGAATGGTATAAAATACAAAGTGCATACAATTTTATGTTTTCTGAGGGATATATTGATGATAAAGAATTAGCAGTTTTAATTAAAATGATAAATACCGCTATTCAGAATGGATATTCATTAAAGACATTAGCTGTTAATCAAAATGATGTAAAAATGGTTTCACAAATAATTGATTTACTAGAAGAAGCTCAAAAGAAAATGAATAAAATGCAAATAGGCATTGAAGAAATTGGAATAAGCATGAAGTAAGAATAATTTTTACCACTTTTTTTTATAAATATAAAATTTGATTAGGATATGCAATAGTATAAGAAGTTATTCAATTTTAGCAAGTTGCTATTTCATTAAATTTAAATAATAAATGTTAACTACAAAAGTGGTGTTATGAGCCATGTTTCTTGGAAAAATAGAAACATGGTTTTTATATAAATATTTAAATTATTTTTCAGTAAGGTGCTTTAATAGAAATGAAATCATTCGAATAATTTGACTTTTGAAAAAATTGTGATAAAATGATTTTTGTTTGCATATTTAGAGAAAGGATTAGTATGAATAAGATTCAAATCATTAGTTTAATAGGAGCCTTAGGAGTAGCTAAACTTTTATTTTCAAAAGAACCAGAAGATTTTAAAGCCACTGCAGTAGTGTCTTGTTTTTCTGAGAATTTTTTGGAAGAAATTCCAATGTACACATTATCTATGTTAGATATTGTAAGTGAAAGTGATACATTAGGAAATACACAATATTATTTTGTAAATCGCAAATACAATTCAATAGAAGTTGATCCATTAAATGTAAATGATTGGAATTATCAATCTATTACCGATTCTAAAAAGAAATTTTCAAATTTACTTCCTATTATTCAAGAGTCAGGTTATTATTGGCTACCAGATATAAATTATAATCTTAGTGTTATAAATGCCAAAAATTTTTTGATGGCAAATGGTTACGATACGACAAAAAAATATTCAAAAAAAGAATTGGAAACTATAGAAAAGAAATTTAATGATTTTTCTTATAATCCTTATTTATGGCTGAAAGAAATGACTTTTCCAATTAATTTATTAAGAATGATTGGAGTAGGAGATGCTATTTTCATTTATGATATAGATTTTGCAGTACAGGTGCAAGAAAATAATTTAAATGGGGCTAGAAATGTGGTTTATTTTTATAATTTATTGGATTTGAAAAGAGCCTTAAAGTGTCACTATGGTCTTTCTTTAGAAGAAGAGCAAAAATTGCGTGAATTAAATGACTATTCTTATTTAGATTTTTTATATATAGAAAAAGAGACTTCTTTGTATAAAGAATGCGAGAAAGTTGTTTTCACCAATTATGAATTAGTGGATTTTTTAACGGAAGAACAAATTAATAGAGGATATTTATATTATAATGAAATAAGTGATATTGTACAAAGATGTAAATCAAATGATCCTCAACGTTTATTAATAGCTTCAAGATAGTGGTAATGTATATATGAAGAAAATATGGATTGTTTTAATTTTTTTGCTAAGTATAATTTTTATTTTTTTTCCTTCTTCAAAATATGAGAATTCCTATTTTCAGATTGAAACTTATAAAAGTAAAAATGATCAAGATCAAGATGGTATAGATGACCAAACAGATATTTTAATAGGTGTTCGTGAATACATTGCAAGTAAACCTAAATACAAAAGTAAATATTATGAAACTGGTTATCCGAATGATCGTTATGGAGTTTGTACGGATGTTGTTATAAATGGATTGGTTTTTGCTGGATATGATGTGATGGAACTTGTAAATCAAGATATATTAAAAAATAAGGATCAATATAATATTGATAAAGTGGATAAAAGAATAGACTTTCGTAGAGTAAAAAATTTAAAAATATATTTGGATAATCATGCTATTTCTTTAACAAAAGATATAAAAAATATAAAAGAATGGCAAGGAGGAGATATTGTGGTTTTTTCTAATCATATAGGAATTGTTTCGAATTACCGCAATAAAAAAGGAATCCCTTTAATTATTCATCATGCCAGTCCTTATCAAATTCATTATGAAGAAGATATTTTGGAAAGCCGCAAGGATATTGTTGGACATTACAGAATAAGTTGAAAAATGCAATGAATTTTTCAAAAGGCATCAAATAATTTTGATGCTTTTTTTCTTTTTTTTTGAATTTATGATACAATAAATTTAAGAAAAATAAGGTGTTTTTATGAAAAGTAATCAAAAGAAAATTAGTTTTACAGTTCCTTGTTATAATTCCATGGATTATATGGAGCGTTGTATTGAATCTTTACTTGTTGGAAAAGAAGAAGTAGAAATTATTATTGTGAATGACGGTTCGAAGGATAAAACTGGAGAAATTGCGGATCGATACGCTAAAAAATATCCAAGTATTGTTAAAGTTGTTCATAAAGAAAATGGAGGTCATGGAAGTGGCGTAAATGCAGGACTTCTAGTTGCAACAGGGAAATATTTTAAAGTGGTGGATAGCGATGATTGGTTAGATAAAGAAGCTCTTTGCTCCCTTTTAAAAGAAATTGAAAAAATGGAATCTGAAAAGGAATTTGTTGACTTAATTGTTTGTAACTATATTTATGATCATTTGTATGAAAATGAAAAAAAAGTTATGTCTTTTAAAAACGTATTTCCGCATGATAAAACTTGTACCTGGAATGATTTGAAACATTGCAAACAAAGCCAATACATGATTATGCACTCTTTAATATATAAAACAAGTATATTAAAAAAATGCAAATTAAAATTACCAGAGCATACTTTTTATGTGGATAATATAGTTGCTTATCAACCACTTCCTTTTGTTAAAAGCATTCGCTATTTTTCTCTAGATTTGTATCATTATTTTATTGGACGCGAAGATCAATCCGTGAATGAAAGTGTTATGATTACAAGAGTGGACCAACAAATTAAGGTGACTAAAATTATAGCTTCTTGTCTGAATTTGGAAGAAGTAAAAAAAGCCTATCCTAAATTGTACGTATATTTACTTCGTATGCTATCCATGATGATGATTATTTCGTCGATATATTTATTGATGAAAGGAGATCAAGAATCATTAGAAAAAAGAGAAGAATTATGGAACTATGTTAAAAAAGTAGATTACTCTGTTTATAAAAAGCTAAAGTATTCTAAATTGTCTGGTCTTACGTATTTGCCGACAAAACTAGGAGGGTTTATTACTTTGAAAGGATATAAAATTGCTAAAAAAATTTACAAGTTTAATTAAAATATTTATTTACATTTTTTATAAACTTACTAAGTGCAAAATTTGTACAGAATCGCATATGATAATAGAGGGATAGTATTCTTAAAAAAAGTATGCTATAATGTACTAGTTTGAAGGTGAACAATTTGACAAAATCACAGAAAAACGAATTTGATTGCATAGTAAAAGATATCATCGAAAATCCAAATTTCAAAGAATTGGATAAAGAAACACATCATGGAATTTCCCGACTTGGTCACTCTTATCGGGTAGCCACAGGTGTTTATAAAATAACAAAAAAGTTGCATTTTCATTATAAGGAAGCAACTAGAGCAGCGCTTTTACATGACTTTTATTTTAATTACCAACTGGAAGAAAATGGTGAAGTTAAGAATTTAATTGAACATCAAAATATGGCTTTGTTGAATGCAAGCAAATATTATAGATTAAGTGAATTACAAAAAAATATGATTGAATCTCATATGTTTCCAATGTGTAAAGTTTTGCCTAAATTTAAGGAAAGCATTTGTCTTACTTTAGTTGATAAAGTTGTTGCAATTTATGAGCAACAAAGATATAAAGTTGGTATGAAACTTGGCGTATATTTATTGTTTGTTTTTAATATGATAACTTTACAGAAATAAGAGTAGCCGTGTTTTTTATCAGAAAAAGTTACTGTTTCTGATGCATAACACTTTCACAGAATTAGTTTGACTTTATTTTTCCTTGTGAGAAAAACAAGGTTTTTTTTATTTAAATAGGCAAATATTCATAATGATTAAAGTAAAATATTTTTTGTTCTTTTTGTTTAAAAATGTTTTTTTATGTTACAATAAATAGTAAGTAGAGGAGAATCAAATCATGGAAAAAGCAAAGGTTTATTTTATTAGTAAAATTGAAGGAGAAAGTCTAGTTAAATTGTATGAAAATTTAGAAATACAATTAACTGGTAAAGTAGCGGTTAAATTGCATTCTGGAGAAGAAGGCAATCAAAATTATATGAAACCCGAATTTGTTCAAAAAATTATTGAACATGTTGGTGGGACAGTAGTAGAATGTAATACGGCGTATGAAGGTTTTAGAAATACTACGGAAAAGCATATAGAATTAATGAAACGTCATGGATGGAGCAAATATTTTAATGTAGATATTTTAGATAGTGAAAAAGATGAAGTTTTAGAAAATTCAAATGGAGAAGTCATTCAAAAAAATTATGTTGGTTCTAAAATGAAAAATTATGACTCTATGCTTGTTTTGTCCCATTTTAAAGGTCATCCTATGGGTGGCTTTGGTGGAACTATTAAAAATCTTTCTATTGGACTAGCATCGAGTCGTGGAAAAAATTATATTCATTGTAGTGGTGATGAATTTGGTAATATGATGGAAGCCGATCATGATAATTTTTTAAAATCAATGGCAGATTCTGCAAAAACCATTACGGATTTTTATAAGAATAAAATTGTATATATTAATGCTATGGTTAATATGTCTGTAGATTGCGATTGTTGTCGCGTTGCAGAAGATCCTTGTATGAAAGACATTGGTATACTTGCTTCAACAGATCCTGTTGCTTTAGATCAAGCGTGTGTTGACCTTGTTTATAACTCAGAGGATCCAGGAAAAGAGAAACTAATAGAAAGAATTGAATCAAGAAATGGTCTTTTAACAATTCTGTCTGCTGAAAAACAAGGAATGGGATCTCGAGAATATGAGCTTATCATTTTAGAATAAAACTAGAAATTTATATGAAACGTTAGCAAAAATTTAGCTAATGTTTTTTTTATTGAGAAAAGTATAAATCTACTTAATGCATTTTAAAAATTTTTATGTTAAAATGTTTTTATATTCTTGTAGCTTTTTTTGATAAAACAAAATGGAGTTACGAAAAAATATAAAAAGTTTAAAAATTTCCTTGAAATATAGGAAAACTTGTCCTTGTAACTCAGTAGGATAGAGTAACGACCTCCTAAGTCGTAAGTCGGTGGTTCGAATCCACTCAAGGACGCCAGATTGTTAAAAAAATGTCTTAGATTAATTGATTTCAAGACATTTTTATTATTTTTGAAAGTATTATAACTAGATGCAACAAAATATCTAGTATTTGTTAAAAAACTATTATAAATTAAGCCTTAAATTTACCCTAGTAAGATAGATGAATATTATGAATTTGATATTAAAAACTATATGATTGATTTCGTCTTCTATTTGAATACTCTTGTACATATATTGTAATACAATAGTGTTTAAGGAGGATTTATGAATCAATTTTATTTAGGGTTTAATAAAGAAAATATGATTTTGACAATCGATCAAGAATTAAAAAAATTACACAATGTAGCGACGCATATAAAAAATTATAATTTGGAAAATGTGAAATCTTCTTTTTGTCTTTTGTTGCCTTTTGTTGCAATTCCAATCATTTTGCCTCCTTCCTTTTGTTTATTAACAAATTGTGACTATAATAAACTTGTACCTTTTTTTTATGAAAGTATAAAATATGGGCATTGGTTAACTATAGTAGAAAGTGCTTTTTTACTTCCTATAGGGACTTGGATTTCTCTAACTAATCATGTACTAAATCGAAAAAATCTACATGCAGAAGAAGCTATAAATTTTGAAATAGATCGATTTCAAAATGATCTTTTGGAATTGAAAAGTTGTCTATCCAAATTAAAGGAGGAAAATTTTACAACTAAGGGAGAGGAAGTATTAAATTGTGTTGAGGAAACGGGTTCATTTTATTATCATGTAGGATATAATTATTCTAAATATTTAAAGTATTATCAAAAAGGTATTTTAAGAAATAAATTACATGAGTCGTATACAGAAGAACAAATAGAATGGATTATTAATCTACTAGAAGAAAATGGAACGACTAGAATACGAAAAAAAGGTATCTGATTTTTACAGATGTTTTTGGCTATAAAAATTTAGTTTTTATTATAAAGCTCTTTGTTTACAAAATTTTATAAGGTTTGTTGATTAAATTTTTGCTAATCATTTACTACTTTCGAAAGTAAAAATATAAAAAATTATAATAATATTGTTTGAAAATAGAAATGTCTAAGCACTTATAAATAAAAGTTTAAACAGCTTTTAAAAACTAATTAGAAGTTATTTAAATATACTAAAATTTTTATTTAAAAGAATTGCAAGAAACACTCTTGCTTTTTTTTTACATATACTATAAAATGATAATGGTTCGCTTACGAACTAAAAGGTGTTGTTTATAATGAAACATGAGTTTAGTAAAACTTTAAAAGACTTAAATTTACAATTGTTTAAAATAGTAAGTAAAAGACATAAAAGGTTAGGCATTGATTTAACGCCTATACAAGGGACAATAATTCTTACTATTTTCGAAAATAGTAAGCCTTTATGTCAAAAGCAAATGGAAGATTTTGTTTCTTGTAATAAATCAACACTTTCTTCTATATTAGATATTATGGAAAAAAAGAGTTTGATAAAAAGAATAACAGATGAAAAGGATACTAGAAAGAAAGTTCTTGTACTTACAGAAAATGCACAAGAAATGGTAGAAAAAATAAAAACCGATAAGCAAATTGTAGAAGAATGTATGTTACAAGAAATTCAAGACAATGAATTAAAAATAGTTTATCAAACTTTAAATAAAATGTTAAGTAATTTAGAAAGGATGCAATAATATGGGGAAATTATTTAAAAACTTTACCAAAAAGGATTTGGGGTTTATAGGAATTTGTCTTATTTTAATTGTCTTGCAAGTTGCATTAGAATTAAAGATGCCAGATTATATGAGTGCAATTACAAGGCTTGTGGAAACAGAAGGAAGTTCTATTAAAGAAATCGTCTTACAAGGCGTTTACATGCTTTTATGTGCTTTAGGAAGTTTAGTAAGTGCTATTATTGTTGGATACTTTGCGGCTAACTTAGCGTCAAATTTTTCAAAGACTTTGCGAGACAAAATTTTTTCTAAAGTACTAAAATTTAGTACAAAAGAAATGAAAGAACTTGAAACAAGTAGTTTAATTACTCGTACGACAAATGATATTACGCAAGTTGAAATGTTAATAAGTATGGGTTTGCAAATGATAGTGAAAGCTCCAATTATGGCTATATGGGCTATATTTAAAATATTAAACAAAGGAATGGAATGGAGTATTTTAACAGCGGTTTGTGTTTTCGTGTTACTAATAACCATTGGTTTTTTAATGATAACGGTACTTCCAAGATTTGCAAAGGTGCAAAAATTAATAGATAAAGTAAATGGAGTAACTAGAGAAAATTTAACGGGAATTCGTGTAATACGTGCATTTAACGCAGAACAATTTCAAATGAATCGTTTTGAAAAAATAAACAATGATCTTACCAATATGCAACTTTTTAATCAGCGAATGTTTTCTATTATGCAACCTATAATGATGCTTATTATGAATGGGCTTACCTTAGGAATCTATTTTATTGGTGCTTTTTTAATCAACAACGCTTTGTTAAGTCAAAAAATTACGCTTTTTAGTAATATGGTTGTGTTTTCAAGTTATGGAATGTTAGTAATTTCTTCCTTTTTAATGCTTGCTATGATTTTTATGATGTGGCCAAGAGCTAATATTTCAGCCAAGCGTATTAACGAGGTATTGGAAAAAGAAGAATCCATTCGAGATGGAAATTTTGATGAAGATACAAAAATAGTAGGGACCGTAGAGTTTAAAAATGTTTCTTTTAAATATCCTGATGCTGATGAATACTTATTAAAAAATATCAGCTTTAAAGTAAATGCAGGTGAAACAATTGCATTTATTGGTTCTACAGGAAGTGGTAAATCGACACTTATTAATTTAGTACCTAGATTTTACGATACAACCGAAGGAGAAATTTTGGTGGATGGCGTAAATGTGCGAGATTATAAGCTAAGTGTTTTGCATAACAAAATTGGATACGTTCCTCAAAAAGCCGTTATGTTTACTGGTACGGTTAGAGAAAATGTTTCTTATGGAGATAATGGCAGAGAAAAACCAACAGACGAACAAATAAAAGAAGCTATACATGTTGCACAAGGTACTGATTTTGTTCTGAAAATGGAAGAAAAATATGATGCCCATATCGCTAGAGGGGGAACTAATATTTCTGGGGGTCAAAAACAAAGACTTGCAATAGCTCGTGCAATTGCAAAAAATCCCGAAATCTATATTTTTGATGATTCTTTTTCCGCTTTAGATTATAAAACGGATGTTACTTTACGTCGTGAACTAAAAAAACATACAAAAAACGCAACGAGTATGATTGTTGCACAAAGAATAGGGACAATTTTAAATGCCGATACGATCGTTGTTTTGGATAATGGCAATTGTGTGGGTATTGGAACTCATAAAGAATTATTAAAAACATGCGAAGTTTATAAAGAAATTGCACTATCGCAATTAAGTGAGGAGGAACTTTTGAATGCCTAGACCAATGAAGGGTGCAAAAACACCAGAAAAATCTAAAGATTTTTTTGGCTCTATTCAAAAATTGCTTATTCATTTAAAGCCATGGAAATATCTTCTTTCCTTAGCTATTCTTTTAGCGGCTTTAAGTGCTATACTTGCTCTTGCTACACCTAATAAATTATCGAATTTGACAGATGCTATAACTAAAGGAATAACACCTAAAACGGAAAAATTAAATAAAATAAATGAAGAAATATTAAAAAATTTAAATGATGAATCTTTATTTGAAATTGCCATTTCTTCTTCTCTATCGAGAGAAGATATCAATAAATTTCAAGAAATTAATGAAAAAATAAATAAGAGTGAAAGTTCACAACAAGCCTTTTTTTTGTTCACCAATATTCCTGATTCAATTTTAAATATTATTTTAAAAGATATAACTTTTGAAAATAGCCATATTTCAATACAAGATCAAAAAGAATTTTTAAAAGTTTTAAGCACAATGAATCAAGAGAATGCTTTAGAAAAAATAGATGCTTTGCCAGAATCTATTTCGAATCTTATAAAACCTAGTATTGATATGGAGAAGGTCAAAGATATTACTCTTTTTATTGGTTCTTTGTATCTCATCAGTGCCATTTTTAGTTATGTGGAAAGTTTTTCAATGACAACCATTTCCAACCGATTTGCCAAACTTTTAAGATCTAAAATTAGTATCAAAATTAATAAATTACCTTTAAAATATTTTGATACACATGAAACAGGGGATGTATTGTCAAGAGTTACAAACGATGTGGATACGATTGCCCAAAACTTAAATCATAGTTTGGCGACTTTGGTTACAAGTTTAACCCTTTTTATTGGATCTATTCTTATGATGTTTTCCACAAATGGAATCATGTCTATAACCGCTATTCTTTCTAGTTTACTTGGTTTTTCTTTTTTAGCTATCCTTTTAGGGAAAAGTCAAAAATACTTTATAAAACGTCAAGAAGAATTAGGAAATATAA
The DNA here is from genome assembly GCA_947574215.1 of uncultured Mycoplasmatota bacterium. Taxonomy (GTDB): domain Bacteria; phylum Bacillota_I; class Bacilli_A; order RF39; family UBA660; genus MGBC108787. The sequence continues at coordinate 12,273 of CANPIX010000020.1, forward strand.
ACGGATACATTGAAGAAGTTTATTCTGGACATAATGTTGTAAAAACATACAATGGTGATAAAGAAGCTATTTTGAAATTTGGTGAGTTGAATCAAAAACTTTATGAAGCCAATCGAAAAAGTCAATTTTTATCAGGATTAATGATGCCAATTATGAATTTTGTTGGGAATTTAGGATATGTTGCTGTATGTATTGTAGGGGCTCTTTTGGTATCTAAACAAGTTATTTCCTTTGGAGTCATTGTAGCATTTATTATTTACGTTCGTATGTTTACGAATCCTTTAACCCAAATTGCTCAAGCAATGACAGCTTTACAATCTACTGCTGCTGCCGGAGAAAGAGTTTTTGAATTTTTAGAAGAAAATGAAATGACTGATGAAAGTCATTTGAAAAAACATTTAGAAAAAGAGAATGTAAAAGGAGTTATAGAATTTAAAAATGTTCGTTTTGGCTATAATGAAGAAAAGACAATTATTCATAATTTTAGTGTAAAAGTGCGTCAGGGTGAGAAAGTTGCCATTGTAGGTCCTACAGGAGCGGGGAAAACAACTCTTGTCAATTTGCTTATGAAGTTTTACGAAATTAATGGGGGAGATATTTTAATTGATGGAAACTCAATTCATGATCTAACTCGTGAAAATATTCATGAACTATTTTGTATGGTTTTACAAGATACATGGTTATTCGACGGAACTGTGAAAGAAAATATTAAATTTAACAAAGAAAATTTAAGTGACGAAGATATTTGGGAAGCTTGTAAAACTGTTGGGGTAGATCATTTTATTAAAACTTTACCAGGTGGTTTAAACGCTTTAATTTCTGATAACGATACTGTTAGTAGTGGTCAAAAACAATTGTTTACTATTGCTCGTGGAAATTTAGAAAAGGCACCTTTTTTAATATTGGATGAAGCAACCAGTAATGTAGATACAAGAACAGAAGAATTGGTGCAAAAAGCTATGGATCAATTAACGATCGGGAAAACATCGTTTATTATTGCCCACCGATTAAGTACAATTAAAAATGCTGATTTGATTTTGGTTATGAATGAAGGGAATATTATCGAACAAGGTACCCATGAAGAGTTAATGAAACAAAAAGGTTTTTATGAAAAACTTTACAATAGTCAATTTGAAAATACCATATAAAAAAACGCTATAGAGTTTTAAGATCTATAGTGTTTTTGTATGTACTAAAATTTTGAGAAACCCCTTCGCCAGTATTAGGATATTTGCTAGAATAAGCAAAATCAATGATGTATAAAATGGATAATAGTATACAGAAAAGAGTTTTGTATTTTTTAGGAATTTTCATAAATAGACTATCAAAGAAAGGAGCTACAAAGTAAATGAAAAAGGTTCCACCAATACCAAAAGCTAGTAATCCTTCCATACAAATTCTACCATGTAAATTTAAGAAGAAGCCATCATAATCCCACCATCTTGCATTTTTGAATGTTTCTAAATACCAAGCGGTTCCGTATTCCAAAGTTCCGCAAAGTACAATTACTAAGAAAAAAGTTAAAATAGGGTGGTCTCTAAACTTTTTTAAGAGTAACAATATAAGGATTAATCCCCAACCATAAATATGTAACCAAGGTCCATGAAGTGTTCCACGATTGGCAAAAAAACCATATTGAAAAAGATTTAAACCAACTTCCCATAACCAACCAATAATAGAGGCTGTAAAAAACATTAAAACAATAGAAGAAAAACTATATTTTTTATTGTAATCGGTATGAAGCCATTTTTTTGTTTCTTTTTCTTTGTAAAGATAATTTTCTTTTTTGTATTTATCTTCGATTTTATCTAGTTCTTTATCACACAAGTACTCAGAATTTGGTATTTTATTGTTTTTTCCGTTTTCTCTTAAAATAAAATATAGGTTTGTTATACAACATTTTTTATAAGGGGTAATGAAAAGAATACCTAAGAAATGAAGAGTAAGAATATCTAGTAAATGCCATCCTAAAAAAGACAAATCTAATTTAAAAAATTCCCATTTGTGTCCTTTCATCAAATTTTCAGAAAGCTTAATGGCATCCTGTCCCTTTATTCCTGGATTTTCTGCTAAAATGTATGGAGTAAGACAATACGCATAATGTTTTATAAATCCACCAACAATGGTAAAGTACCAAAGCCATTCTTTTATTGTGACCACCATCATTGTAAAAGTTATATTTTTTAATTTCTTAATTTTATATGGAACAAGAATTCTTATAAATTTAGTTTTTTGATGATTATAATTTTCTAGAAAAAACCTTTTTTCTCCTACAATTAAAACATTCCGTATAAAAAACCAATAGAAAAAAGATAGAAGAGCTCCAAGTAGAATAATAAAACTTTGCCAAATATGTTCATGAAATACAAGTTGATTGAAAGAGTTTAAAAGTCCAAAAATAAAACTACCTGATGAAATAATGTTATTAAAAAGATTGGCAAGAACACCACGCGTAGGTTTGTATGATGATAAATCAAAAGGAAGATGGTTTATATGAATGGTTGTTTCTAGCAAATTATTCGTATGTATAGTATTAGCAAGAGGAGCGTTTATTTGTAAAGCTGGTAAAGTGATTCGACTTTTTATAACGATATTAAAATTTCCTAAAACAATAGCTAAGAAAAAGACTACAGCTATGATTCGCCAATAATTTTTTTTTAAAGTAGATTTTGCTTCTTTTTTTAAAATTTTTCTATTTATCATAAAAACCTCTTAATAAATATTTATTTCTTTGATTAAATACTAACTTTTTTTAATAAATTTGTCAAATTTTGGGATCTTTATTATATATTTTTATAAGAAAGAAGTGGGAGTTTTGGGGAACATTTTAACTTATTTAAAATGGCGTGGAGATATTTCTTTTTTGGAAAGTCCATTAAATGAAATAGACAATTTAATTTTTTGTGCTTTTGCTTACATAAAAATAGATACCATCACTACATATGAAGAAAAAGTAAACTTTCAAGAATTGTATGAAAAATACAAAAAAAATATAAAAGAGGATTCCATTTTTAAAAAGAATCAAATGGAGTTGTTTCAAATTTTAAGTAAAAGTAAAAGGTTTCAAGATGTTATTATTACAAAAATTTTTAATCAAGTGGATAAAAGCAAAGATATGCAAATTGCTGGAATGACTTTTATCTTGCCGAACGATACCTTGTTTGTTGCTTTTAAAGGTACAGATGAAACTATAGTTGGTTGGAAAGAAGATTTTGAATTAAGTTTTGAAATTGTGTCTTCTCAAAAAAAAGCGGTAGAGTATTTAGATGAAATACTTTTTCACACTCAAAAAAAAGTCTATGTAGGAGGGCATTCTAAAGGTGGTAATCTTGCTATGTACGCTTCTTTGTTTTGTAAAGACTATGACAAAATAGTGCAAATTTACAATAATGATGGGCCAGGATTTACAAATGAAGTTGTAGTAACAGAAAACTATCAAAAAAGAAAAGAAAAAATTATTACCTATATTCCTAAAGCAAGTATTGTGGGAAATCTTTTGAATTTAGATACAAAGACTTTATTAATTAAGAGTAATGCAGTTGGCATTTTACAGCACAATTTGTATTCTTGGTTGGTTAGCAATACTTCCTTCGTTTATGCGAATGCATTAGATGAAGAAACCAAGAAAGTAAGTACAAAACTGAATCAAATGATAGAAAGTATTCCAAAAGAACAAAAGAAAAAAATTATAGCGTTTGTTTACGATTGTTTAGAGTCTTTAAATGTGTATGATTTAGAAAAATTAGTTCAAGAATTTTTACTTCCAAAATTTTTGCTAAAAAAATACAATTTTAATTTAGAAGAGTTTTCTATACTAAAAAGTGTGATTCCCCTTATAATTGAAATTCTAAAAAGAATTTAATTAGGTGTAAATAAATTGACAAATTTTTGTAATAAAATTGTTTAAAATTAAATAATGATTTATAATAATAAACATTGTTATAAAAGAAAGGAAGTTTATAAAATGGCTGAAAAGCAATATGAAACTAGCAATTTTTACTATGCTATTGTTCATACTATATCAAAACCTTATGAAAAATATTGTCCAGAATTGCAAATAGAAACTTTATTTCATAGCCAAGGAGAAAAAGAATATACTTTGCTATTGAAGGAAGAAGGAAAGTGGATAGATTTACTTCATCCAGATAGAAAATTTTATATTCCAAGAGACGGAGAAGAAAAAAGTTATGGAATAAGGTGTCGTTTTCCTTTGGAAGAATACTATTTAGCATTAGGAATTAATAAACCAACTTGTACCATAAAAGAAGCTTGCTATATTGTGCGTAAAAATCCTCATTTTTTTGCATTTTATACAGATATTTTTCAAGAAAAACAAACTTTGGAAGAACGAGTGTCAAATGGGGCGACACTTATTAGAAAAAATAGCATTACTGAGAAATAATTGAAAAAAGATAGAAAATTTATTTTAAAACAATTCTATCTTTTTCTTTTGTTATAATCGTTTCATAAAATTTTTTAAAAGCCAAGTATAAATAATAAGGATCTTTACTACCAACAATTTCTTTTGCTCCATGCATAGCGAGTTGTCCAAGACCAATATCAATAGAATCAATACTTACATGTCTTAAACTAATTCCTGATAAAGTACTTCCACTTGTCATATCATTTTTAGAAACAAAATCTTGATAAGGAACGTGGGCTTTTTCGCATATTCCTTTGAAAATAGAGGAAGTGATACCGTCTGTGGTGGAAGAAGAATCTTTTGAAATAACAATTCCTTTGTTTAATAAGGCTTCATTATTCATATCGCTATTTCCAGGATGATTTGGATGCGTTGCGTGTGTATTGTCTGCACTTAGTATTGTAGAATTATTAATTGCTGTAGTTAACTCGATATCATTTTTAGCTGTAATTCGTTTTAAAATATCCATAAGAAAAGACGAATCCGCACCTTCTTTAGTAAGACTTCCTATTTCTTCACTATTGAATGCACAAAAAATTGTATTGTTTTCGTTTCTTTTCTGTTTTATAAAACTTTTTAGAGCACTAAATGTACAAGTTAAATCATCAATTCTAGGAGAGAGAATACACTCTTTTTTTGTACCAAAATAAGTAGGTTCGGCGGTTGCGTATAAAAACAAATCATAATCACATATTTCATCGTCTTTTTTGAGTTTTATTTGTTCTTGAATTAATTTTTTTATTGGATCTTTTTGCTTGTTTAGGGATAAAAAAGGAAGCATATCGATTTGGCTATTTAATTTTAGATTTTCGTTTGCTGTATCGTTTTGGTGAATGGCAACACTTGGAATACATAATAGGGGACGATTACAATCAATAATCTCTTTGTAATAGGTATTTTTATTTTTAATAATTACACGTCCAGCAATCGACAAAGGTTCATCTAACCAAGCGTAGTTTAAAAGACCACCATAAGGAGTAACGTTAATTTTTAAATAATTTTTTTCATAAATAGCATTTTTAGGTTTTATGGAAAACGCAGGGGTATCGATATGAGTACAAGTAATATTAAAACTTTTCTGTTTTCCTAAAGTAAAAGCGATTATAGAAGCATCATTTCTTGTTACAAAGTATTTTTTATTTTCATTTAAATGCCACAGTTTGTTTTCTTCTAATTCTTCAAAATGATTCTCTAATAAGATTTTTTTAATTTCTTTTACTCCAGTAAAAGAACAGGTTGCTTTTTTTATAAAGTAAAATAATTCTTCATTAAATTTTAATTCGTTCATAAGAGTTCACCAATATTAGTATGCTAAAAAAAAATTTATTTATATAAAATATTAATTGTTTAAAAAATAAAAACTATGTTATAATAAAAAACAATTAATTTTATGGAGTGAAAAATAAATGAAATATACTTATAAAATTCAAAAGAAAGTTTTAAAATATTTAATTGAAAATGAACCACATTCTATAGAAAAATTCCAAAATTTATATAATGTAGAGGTTGAAGGAAAAAATAGAGCTGAAGTTCCTTTGCATGATATATTGTTTAGTGATGTATGGACTGCTGAAGAAAAGGCACAATTAATTGTATTGTATAGGCACAATGATGAAAAAAAGTATGAATATAGAGTTTGGACTTATAAAACTTATGAAAGTGATATTGGTGATAGTGTTGGGATTTATGGACTACCTTTAATCGACGAGTGTATAAGAAACAAAAACTTTTCTGGTGTACAAGCATTATTAAGTTTAGATAATCATATTTCAGTAGCAACTATTACACGTATTATTGAATATATTGATGTTCCAAGTGAACGTTATAAATTTTGTGAGTTAATCGTTAATCATTATAAAGACAAAGAAATCATTAAAGCATATGGAGGAACTGGAAGTCAATGCTATTTAAGAGAAATACCATCTTTATGTGATCGTTATCCCGAATATATTATGGACTGTTGTTGGAAAAAAGTATTATGGACTACCGTTAGTTCAATGGAAGCTATTTGTGGTACTAATGATTTAGAATTAGTTAAATTATTTTTACCAACTATAAAAAATATTAATCCCTTATTTATGTTTGCCGTAAAAAGTAAAAATATTAAGATAGTAAAATTATTTATTGAAGCAGGAGCAAATGTTAATTTTCAAGATTTAGAATTTGAAAGGGATAATAGAAGCTTATTTAAAACACCTTTAAAATATGCTTAGATAATAATGATTTAAAAATGGTAAAATTTTTACATCAAAATGGAGCAAATTTAGATTTTGTAGATAAAAGTGAAAGAATGCAAGAATTTATTGGTAATTTAGGAAAAGAAAAATCTGAAAAAGAAACGCATCAATATAAAAACCATTGGAATAGACATGATTATATTGTTTGGACAAAAACTCCGCTTGAATATGCAATTACCATAGGAACTGCTTCTACTATTGGTCAAGATTTAATTAACAATGATTCAACAAGAAAAAATGATAGTTTTAAGAAGCAATTTAAAAACAGAATGAATATTGTAAAATATTTATATGAAAATGGAGCAACATTTGGTGAAGGGCAAATAAATTATACCGATTTAATATGTTTTGCAATAAAATCTGATGATTTTGCTTCTACTAAATATTATTTTGAAGAAGCATTAAAAAATGGAAGTAAATTAGATTTTGTTAAAATAATTAGTTTTATTCATAATCCTGGTGTAGTTGAAATCTCCCATAATTCCTCTATATTTTATGGAAGGTTTGATGAAGGTGCAAATCCTTGGTTTAGATTATGTGAAGAATATTCAAAAAAGATTGATAATGAAAATTATAATAGAAATGTAAAGCTATTGTTAGTAAAACTATTTGATGAATTCAGCTTTAATAATTATAATTTTAATAGGTATAGAGATGTTATAACAAATTTTAGTAAAGCATTGCCAAAAGATATGTTAAAAGATATACCAGCAATTTTTGGTGTAAGTTTAGAAAATTTAGAAGAAGTTTTAGATTTAGGATACGATATTAATAGTGTTGAAAATGGCAGAAATATTTTAATGCTTTATATAACAAATAGGCATGTTAATATTGAAATTTTAAATAAATTAATTTCTTTAGGTGCAAATATAAATTACCAAGACCCTCAAAGTGGGAATAACGCTTTAAGTTGTGTAATTGCTAAACTACCTGAATATGATTTTGGAGAGTTTATTGATAATTTCAATCTTGAAACTGGACAATTATATTATCCACCTGAAGCATATGAAAAAGAAATAAAATCAATAGTTAAAGCAATAATTGAGTTATCTAATCAAGAAGTTATAATGAGTGAAAGTGTAAAAAGAAATGTTTGTTGTAGAATAAAACCTGGATATCCACAAATCATTTATAATGAAATATTAGAAGTATTATCTAAAAAAGGTTTTAAAGTAAATGATGATTATGTAACTAAATCAATCACATTTTTAGATAAAGCATATTCTTCTGAATATGTAACTAATCCATGGGGATATTTATGGAATTTATATAGTAATTTTGCAAATAAATCTATTGAAACAAATCATGAATTTCCGAAAATTGAGTGTACTAAAGATTTTAAATATGGTACAAAACAAAGCAGTAATTTATTTGCATTAATAAGTGAACACTTAAAAAGAAATTTTGCTACTTCTATGGAAGAAATTCCAGATAGAGATAAAATTGTAAATAGAAGATTCAATTCAATAGATTATAAATTTGAAGATATAAATGCTTTACAAGAAGCTCAAGATAGATTATTAAAGGAAATATCAAGATATATTGGAAATTTAGATTATCGTCAAATTATAACTTTAATAGATAACAGTTCTTTAATAGATATAAAATCCATTATTAGAAATGAATTATTACCAGCAGCTATGAATGCGGGAGATAAAAAGCTTTGCAGAGAGTTGATAAAAAGAGGTGCTACTATAATTTGTTATGATGAAAATGGACATGATGTAACGTCTAAAATATATAGTGCTAAGCAAATAAAAATTTTTCTATCTTTAACTGAAGAAGAATACAATCCTAAAAAAGAGTGTGAAGAATTATTAGCTGAAATTGGTTGTGGAGATAAAGTTCTTTCTAAAAAAAAGAAACCAGTTAGAAAATCAAAATAAGTTTGTAAAAGTTTGAATGGATTCTTAAAATTGGCTAGCATAATAATCATTTAGATAGTTTAAATAAATTTGTCAATGGTTTTAGTTAGGAAAGTTTAGGAGTGTGTAAAATAGAAAATTTTTCCATGATAAAATATACTGTTGCTCTTGCTATTGTAACTATTAAAGGCTATTTATTAAAAGCAATAGATGGAAGTGATTTTGAAATACCAAATACGAAAAAATCTAAAAAAGTATATGGAACAGTAGGAACAAAAGTAACAGATAAAGCTATTACTTCTTCTTTGTGCTCCTGATAAAATAATTTCAAATAATCCTTATTTAATGTTAAAAATACTTCTGGATTTAATTTTAATCTTTGGTCTAATAATGATTGATTGGATATATTTTCTTCCTCATTGATATCATTATAAAAATTGTTAATTTCCATACTAGTAGTTAGTCCTTTCTTATTTAGAATATATTTCATTAGCTTTGTAAATCCCATTTTTCTTTTTCTTGTAAAACTGGTTTTCTTTAATCTTCCTGTAGTTTTTAATTCCTCCGAATTTATTTTATTCCTTATTAATTCAATTCCTTCTTTATTAAATTTTACCACTAATTTAACTTCTTTTATTCTTATCTTTATTATCTCATTTGTCCATAATAAAAACCACACAATTTCTTATGTAGTTTCTTTAAACTGATGACATTGGGAAAGACGTACAACAACTTTTATATATTACTATTTTGTATTCTTTCTTTTAAATCTTTTGACACCGAATAAAATGGTTTAGTGATATTAGATGGTAATTTATCAAGATCAAAAAACTTTAATTCA
>CANPIX010000021.1 GCA_947574215.1 uncultured Mycoplasmatota bacterium
ACTCGAACCTATGACCCCCTGCTTGTAAGGCAGGTGCTCTAACCAACTGAGCTAAGCGCCCATATGTACTGGACATAATCAACTATAACAAAATAGTTAAATTATGTCAATACAAGATATTGAAAAAAATTCAATTTACATTAATTTTTATTAAAATATACGTCATACCAAATTAAAAATACATAAATATTATAAATTTTTCGTCCATTGTTCTTAATATTTTTATAATGCTCTGTTAGTAAATTGTTAATATGCTCCTTATCGAAAAACAAATCTACGTATGGTTTGTTGAATGTCTCCCTTACCATATTATAATATTTTTCTTCTTTTATCCATTTTGAAAATGGTACAGGAAAGCCTAATTTTCGTCTTTTTGACCACTCTTCTGGAACACAATCTTTTGCGATTTCACGAAATAAATATTTTGTTTGTTTCTCTTTAATAAGATATTTGGTAGGAATTTGTTTCGAATAAGAAAATAAAACACTATCCAAAAGAGGAACACGAAGTTCTACACTATTCGCCATTGTCATTTTATCTGCTTTTAATAATATATCTTGTGGGAGCCAAAAATGCATATCAATATACATTTTTTTGGTAATATCGTCTAAGTCTTTTACTTGGTCATAAAATGGTCGAATTACATCGGCGATGGTTTCATCGCTTCTTAAATTTTCCGTTAGTATTTCATTAACTTCTTTTTCACTAGAAAAGCTACCATGTCCAATATATCGTTCATAAAAAGTTCTTCCATATAATTTAATGGTATTTTGTCCTGGAAAATGTGGGAGTGGACTTACTATTTTAGCAAGAATTTTACGTAATCCTAAAGGAATTTTAGTATACAGGCGAAGAAAAGTTGGTTCAAAGTATTCGTTATATCCTGCAAACATTTCATCACTGCCTTCCCCTGACAAAACCACTTTTACTTTTTCCCTCGCAAGTCCTGATAAAAAGTAAAGAGGCACGGTTGAAAGATTGGCATGAGGCTCATCCGTATGATACATAATCGTTGGCAAAATATTAAAAAATTCATCGCTACTGATTTTCTTTTGGTAATTCTTTATTTTTAACATTTTTGATAAATCCTTAGCTAGATTTGTTTCATCAAATCCAGGCATATCAAAACCTACAGAAAAGGTTTTATCTGGTTTGGCTACACTTACCACATACGAGGAATCTACTCCTCCAGAAAGATAAGAACCTACTTCAACATCACTCGTTGTTTGATGGTATTTAATAGACTCCTCCAAAACACTCTTTAATTCTTTTTTATAGATATCATAAGGTTTATCTGATTTTTTATACTCTACTTTAAAATACTCTTTTATCTGCATTTTACCATTTTTGTACTTGAAATACGTTCCAGGCTTTAATTTATAAACCCTTTTAAAAAAGGTTTCTTCGTGTACCGAATATTGAAAAATTAAATACATTTTTAAAGCATTTGTATTTACTTCTTTTTGAAAATCCGGATGTTCTAGAAAGGATTTTATCTCCGACCCAAAGAAAAAACTATTTTTATTTTTATAGTAATAAAATGGTTTTATTCCAAAATGATCTCTAGCTCCAATAAGTTCATTTTTGTTTTTGTCATAGATTACAAAAGAAAACATTCCTCGTAGACGAATAAATAATTTTTCTCTGTATTCTTCATAACCATGCAAAAGTACTTCTGTATCTGTTTTGGTTTTAAACTTATGGCCTTTTTTTACCAATTCTTCTTTTAAACTTTCGTAATTGTATATTTCACCATTAAAAACAATCACCATACTTTTATCTTCATTGTATAAAGGTTGCGCTCCCTTTTTAGACAAATCAAGAATTGATAATCTTCTATGCCCTAAAGCAACAGAGTTATCCACATAAAATCCTTCATCATCAGGACCACGATGTTTAATTCGGTCGGCCATATTTTTTATAATTTCTTTTTTTTCTTTCGGCTTTCGTTTATCTACAAATCCTACTATTCCACACATTTCTCTTCACCTTATTTCCAGTAACTATTTTTGTATTCTTTATAATAATGTAACCATCTTTTATGTAATAATAAAAATCTTTTAAAGTTCTTATCCACTTTAGCAGACATAGGTTTCACAACATATTTCCATAATTTTAAAGCCTCTTTTTTGAATAACTTATTGTCTATATATTTTTTTATTATCCCTTTTGGTACAAACGATAATAAAACTTTTTGGTCTAAAAAAGTATAAGAACTTTGTTTATTTTGTAAACAATCTTCTACCAACACTTGCACTAAATTTTTTCCCAAAGCGGAAACATAATAGCTACATCTTCCTTGGCGAGCGTTGATTTCCAATACTTTAAAAGTATTGTCTCGAGCGTCGTATTTCATGTCTACTTCTGCAAAACCAGTGTAATGAATTTCTTCCATAAATTTTTTTATATTTTCTGACATTTCTTTAACATTTCCATTCGTTGTGTTAAAGCCATTTATCAATACCGCTGCATTTCCAACCATTGATTTTGTTCTTTCTTGAAGACCAATTTGTGCAAAGCTAATAAACTCTACTTTTCCTTTTGTGTTGACATAAACCACTGCGTCAAATAAATTGGAATCATCTCCAGGAATAAATTCTTGTATAATTAATTGATCATTATAACCATTTTCCTTTATTAAAGCAATTGTATTTTTGACTTCGTATTCGGTTTCTAATTTGTAAATTTTATTTTTTCCTGAAAATTTCAAATGATTGTATGCAACCACATTTGCTGGTTTTAACACAATAGGATATGTCAATTTAGGAATTTTATTATTTTTTTGGCAATCGTAATAAAAGGTTTTAGGAAATCTTAAATAAGAGTTTTCATAAGTTTTATAAAACACTTCTTTATTGGTTAGACTTTTTATAACTTCAACACTAGGGTAATTGTATACATATTGCTTACTTAATTTTTCTTTATTTTGAGAAATATATTCTGCGTATGTTTCATTGGTGCTAATCAGAATTATTTTTTGTTCAGTGTGTTTTTTTGCAAAGGCTTCTAAAGTACTTAAAAATACATTTTCTTCCCATAAATTTTCTACATATTCCACATGTAAAATGTTAGAAAATTTGGTAAAAGCCAAACGATCTTTCCCAATTAAATAAGCTTTTTTATGATACGCTTCGTACATACATCTTGCCATATAATATGCGTTCGCGTCTGTTCCTAATATTAAAACTTCGAACTTCATGAAAAATTCCTTCTTTCCTTTCTTTTTAATACTTTATTTCAATTTCTTCTTTACCCTCCACATGTACTCTTGGAACACGAGTAGTAATTTTAGTAAACAAATGTTGAGCGTTGGTATTCAATCTATTCTTCACTTCATTTATGGATATAGTATCCCCAAAAATTTCTACTTTATCTTTAATTTTTATAGTATCATCGACCAAAACCATTAGCATATCCATAGCATCTGCAACTATTTTGTATTTTTTCTTGCGAATCGTAACGAAGCCAAATTCTTTTGTAATTCCATCAGCGTACCCTATAGGAATTGTAGCAATATATCCTTGTTCTTTCACTTTATAACTTGCATTATATCCTACAATTTCACCTTTTTCTACTTTACGAATGGAAATAACATTAGAATAAAGAGAAAATGCTGTTTTTAATTGTAAACTATTTTCTAAGTAAGTGGAACTTATATGATGTTTTTTTAAATACAAATTTCTTTTCATGTTTCTTAAAGTAGCTTTTATTCCTGAACCTTTTTTTCGACTTCCGCTAAAACCAAATAAAGAAATACCTAAACGAACTCCTGTTGCAAAAGCAATTTTTTCATGTGAAACTAGCGTCAAACTTCGATCTAAGTGTACAATGGGTATACTAGACAAATCAATTTCTTTCGTAAGATTTTTAAAGTTTTCCAATTGTTTATCGTAATAAAAATCTTGAACTCCTGTCGTTGCAAAATGAGTATAAATTCCCTCTAAAACCAATTTATCATTTTTACGTATAATTTTAACGGCGTCTTTTACTTCCTTACTGTTTTTTATTCCTAAACGATTCATTCCTGTATCCAGCTTTAAATGAATTTTCAGTTCATAAGGTAACTCAATTTTATGCAAATTTTTTATATAATCTAGACTGTCAATGGTAAGAGTAATTCTATTATTAATGGCATCATCTATGAATTCTAAATCTACTGGTTCTAAAACAAGTATAGGAGTTTTAAGAGCGTATTTTCGAACTTGTAATGCTTCTTCCAAAGAGGAAACCGCTAAATAATTAATTCCTCCTTTTATTAAATTTTGAACAACTTTCATGCCATGCCCATAAGCGTTGTTTTTGACAACCCCAAAATAATACTGGAAACCACTATATTTTTCGAGAATTTCTTTTGCGTTGGCTTCTAATATTTTCCCATCTATTCTTGCGTATGTTTTTCTATACATAAAATCATCCTTTTAAACATTATAACAAGAAAAAAAGAAAATGTAAAAAACACAAGTAAACAACCTCTTAAAAATTTTTTGTTATTTTGTCGAAATACTTGTTCTTGTAAAAATTTTTTTTATAATAACATTTTTAGAAAGAAAAGTGATGTTATGAACGATGATTTTTTTATTATCAATGGCTATCCATTGGATGAACAACAAAAAAAAGCAATTTTAGAAGCTTCAAAATATTCTCTAATTGTGGCGGGAGCTGGTTCAGGGAAAACTTTAACGATGATAGGTAAAATCAAATATTTATTAGAAATTCAAAAAAGAAAACCCGATGAAATTTTATGTATTTCTTTTACGAACGAATCCGTAAATAGTTTAAAAGAAAAAATTAAAAATAATGCTATATCTGTATTTACTTTTCATAAATTAGCATTACATATTTTAAAAGAAACGGATGAATATTTTGAAATTACAGAGGACTCTTTTTTAAACAAAACCATTCATATTTTTTTTAAAGAATATCTTTGGGAAAACGCTTTTTTAAAAAAACAATTTCAAATTCTCTATAAAAAAATTTTCTTTACTAAGAAAAATTATCTTACTTTTTTAAAAAGTAAGATTCATTTTGAAACTGTTCAATTGATTACAACTTTTATTTCTTTATACAATACGAATAACTTAGAAAAAAAAGACTTTAAAGTTTTTTTTAAAGAAAGCAATAAAAATCCTCTTCTTTTTTTAATTTATGCTATTTTAAACTTTTATGAAAGTGAAAAGGCAAAAAAACATTTGCTTGATTTTGATGATCTAATAAAAAAAGCCATGCTTCTATGTGCTTCTAAAAAAATTTGTACTTATAAGGAAATTATTATTGATGAATTTCAAGATACTTCTCAATTAAGGTTGGATTTTATAAGAGAAGTCGTTAAAAATAGTAATGCCAATTTAACTGTTGTTGGAGATGATTTTCAATCCATCTACAAATTTTCAGGATGTGATTTAAATATATTTTTAAATTTTCAAAACTATTTTAAAGGAGCAAAAACTTTTAAAATTGAAAATACGTATCGGAATAGTCAAGAACTCATTCAATTGGCTGGAAATTTTGTTATGAGAAATCCTTTACAAATTCAGAAAAATTTGCGTTCTTCTAAGCATTTAAAGAAACCCATACAAATTGTTCGGTATATAAATCCTTATCGTTCACTTTTAAAAATTATAAAAAAAATTCCTCAAGGAGAAATTCTGATCCTAGGAAGAAATAATTTTGACATTTATCAGTTTATTCCTAAAGAAAAAATAAATTGGCAAAAAAGAGGTTATTTTATTTTAGAGAATTACTCTTATACTTTAAGATATTTAACAATTCATAAATCCAAAGGTTTAGAAAGTGATCATGTTATTTTGATTAATTTGATAAACAGTGAAATAGGTTTACCTGCTAAAAGAAAAAGCCCTGCACTTCTTAATTTGATTCAGTCAAAGGATAATTTTTTATATGAAGAAGAAAGAAGATTATTTTATGTAGCCTTAACTAGAACTAAAAATTATTGTTACTTACTTGTTCCTTATATTCATGAATCAAATTTTGTAAAAGAAATAAAAAAAGATATTTAATTTTATATCTTTTTAAGATTCTAATATTTTTGCTAACGTTTTTGTTCTTTTTTTTAACAAAAATAAATCGTTTATAGTTAAAATATTATATAAAAGAATAAATATTCCAATGGTTTTTGTGATTAAGAGGCTACGAAACGGATTAAAAATGATCATAATCCCTAAAAAGAAACATAAAGCGGAAGATGCTAAAAAAATCTTAGCTATTTTTGAATTTTCTTTCTTCAAATTTACAAAATAAACGGCTTTATGAATGCTTTCTATCATTAGCCAAATTCCTAAAGAAATATTTAAAACATTCAAAATAGATAAGGGGTTTAACATTATAAAAACTCCCATTATTAAACTAAGAATTCCAAAAATAAAATTATAATGAAAAAATTTTATTTTATTTTTTTCAATAAAAGAAAAAATGGAAAGTAATCCTGAAATCATAAAACTAGTTCCAATACATATTCCTACAACTTTATTGGTCATTTCACTATACAAAATGATAATAAGTCCTAAAAAGGCATACAGTACAGAAAAAAGAATTTTCATGTATAAAATTTTATGGAAAGCTTTTTCTAATTTATTCATTGAATAACCACCTTTATTTAAAGACAGTATAGCATATTTTTATCCATAAGTAAATTTTTCATTTTATCTATATAAAAATATAGTATGGGTTTTCTTTTTTCCCGTCTCCTTTTTTATATTTTACATTTTCTTTTAAATAAAAAGTTGGATGAACATGAATAATAGATGTGGGAAGGTAAGATACATCTTGCCAACCAATATGAGCTAATTTGTGAATACAAAATGATGTAGCTTTTTTGTATTCTATTGAAGCCATACTTTCTGGAGTTATGCACCAAGTATACTCTTTAAAAAATAACCAACTGGTACTATATATGTCTTTATTTGAATTTATCGTTACGTCTCTATAAGTTTTTCCTATAGCATATCCATAATCACTAGGGTACATTAATCCTATTTTTCCTAGATAAGAAATTGAGCCTTGGCTGTAGCCTTTTGTATTACTTCTTTCCATACTATAATATTGCCTTGAAGAGTAGTTATTATATTCTTTTCCATTTGGAGCTCCTAAATACCATTTCGCAAGATCAATATAAGTTTTAAATTCATTCAAACTGTTTAAAAATTCATCATTTAAAATCTTTTGCAAGGTGCTTTTTTCCCACTGATTACTATTTATTTGATTCCATCTATATCCTTTTTTATCTTCATGATAAGTACCACCGTTTTCTACAGTTATTCCTTGCCAATCTAAAACTTTAATCAATTTCACTCGATTTTCATATGCTCCGTTTTCACTGTTTTGAGTTGGCATGACTCCTATAATTCGATATAAATTCTCTTCTGGACAAGGATTTTCTTCGCTTCCAAAACATACATAATTATTGGGATCACTTCCTGTATATCGATAATCGGTTAGTTCTGGTGTCTGATGGGTTTCTTCGTGTCTTAGTAATTCTATTGTATCTTCTATATTTCTTTTGTATTCAATATATTCTGCAAAAGTTTTTGGGCTTAAAAATGAGATAGTACATGTACTATTTTTTATACTTTCTTCCGTTGTGATTTTCCATGCTTTATAGTCCCAACTTCCTTTGATTCCTTGATCACATTTCAAACTTTCCATAAATAGTACTTCTTTTTCAGGCATGGGTACTACTTCTCCATCTATTTTGGCAATTATATTGACTTTCCCTCGACTTACCCTTCCTTTTAATACATTAAATTCTTTCTTTTCTTCATACAAGGCATACGTTCTATAGAAATAGATTCCTCCAAGTAATACGATTATTCCTAGAATACTTCCTATAATAATTCTTTTTTTGCTTTTTCCTTTTTGGTAAGTTTTGAACCTTTCTGGTTTACTTAATATACCCCCCCCCCAGATGGTTCTCTCTGGTTGAGAGGTCTTTTTTTTCTTTTTCTTTCATTTTTCCTCCTATTATTTGTCTTTATCAAATTAAATTTAAAAAAGCATCTTTTTACAAAGACATTTTTCCTTTAGCTCCTTTAGAACCATTATAAGTACTAAGTACGTTGGATTCAAAACTAGATACCTTTTTCTTACTTTCTTTATAGTCTTTAATAGCAAGAGAAATCACATTATCTAAAAGTTTTTCATAAGAAATTCCTTTTGGGGTAAAGAAGAAGAAAGCTAGACAACCAGGAATTGTATTCGGTTCATTAACATAAACTTGTTTTGTTTCTTTATTAACTAAGAAATCAAATCTTGTAATTCCTTTTAAATTTAATGCTCGAAAAGCTTTTTTAGAAAATTCATAAATTTCATTTTCGACTTTTTTGTCTAATTTTGCGGGAATTCTAAATCCTGAATTTGAAACCGTTCCACTTATTTTTTTAGCAGGTCCTTTTTTTCCACCACCATTTAAATATTTATCTTCAAACGTTAAAAAATCATTAGTTGTTAACATTTCCCCAATGAAACTGGTTTCCATAACTTCATGGTTTCCGTAAACTGCACAATCCACTTCCAGTAAATTTTCAATGGTCTCTTCGACGATTACTTTTTCATCGTAACTAAAAGCTTCTTCTAAAGCTAGCTCTATATCTCTAGCTTTTTTTACAAAACTGATTCCAATACTACTTCCAAGTCTTGCGGGTTTAACAATCACAGGATAACCAAGCTTATTAATTTTAGCTAAAATTTCTTCTTTTTTCATGATGTAATCTGATTCGTAAAACCATACGTAATTGGCAACAGGAATGCCTTCCATTTGCATAACTTGTTTTTGAACCACTTTGTCTTGCCCAATCGATGCTCCTAGCATATCACTTCCTACATAAGGAATTCCTAAGGTATCCAAATAACCAGCCAGTGAGCCATCTTCTACACCTTTTCCATGAACAATTGGAAACGCTACATCAATGGTTTCTACCACTTTACGAAATAACCCATTGGTTTTCATTAAAACAAATTCATTGTCTTTTTTTGCCAAACAAACTTTCAATAGGGTATTTTTTAAATTTTCCATATCTTTGTAAGTTTCCATTTTTTTTAAGTCTTCTCCTGTATACCAAACTCTTTCTTTATCGATATAAATAGGAACCACTTCATACTTTTCTTTGTTCATGTATTCCATAGCTTGTACCGCCGTAATAATACTTACTTCGTGTTCCACACTTTCTCCACCAAAAATTACTCCTACTTTAATTTTCATCAAAAATCACTCCTTATATTTCATTAAACGCATCTGGTAAATCACTTTGTAATAATATATATGCGCCTTTTTCATTTAATTTTTTAAGATAAGCTAAACTTTCTAAAATATCATTAAAAATCATAATATTTTCTTTCTTAAATTTATTTTCTAACAATCCTTCTTGAACCGATTTGGTTTGTTTTTCTCCAATTAAAATGGCTATGTCCACAATATTTGCCATGTAAGAGCCTAACTCTTTATTATAAGAATCGTTTTTTGATCCTAACTCAATCATACCAGAAGAAATTACTATTTTTTTGCCTTTCATTAATTTCAAAACATCCAAAGCCATTTTGGCTCCTTCTGGATTCGCATTATAAGCATCATCTATTAAATACATATCATAATATCTTTTTAATTGCAAGCGATGTAAAACAGGTTCTACTTTCTTAACCCCAAGGATAAGTTCTTGTTCCCCTAATCCTAAAGCTTCCCCTAAAGCAACACTTGCTAAAATATTATAAATGTTGGCTTTACCTAATAGTTTTGTAGTAAGTAAAAGTGTCTTTTTGCTTTTTTTAAAATGACATTTAAAACTTGTTCCTTCCCCACTTAATTTTATATCGGTTGCATAAACATCACATTTTTGAACATGATCAATACCAATCCAAATCGTTTGTACTTTATTTTTTAATTTGTAGTTTACTTGATTTTCATCATCTGCATTTAAAATACCGATTCCATCGCTAGGTAAAGATTCAATTAGTTCAAACTTTGTTTTTTGTATTGCCTCTTCGGATCCAAAGGTTTCCAAGTGTGCTACTCCTATTTTGGTTAAAATACCGTATTTTGGTCGAACTAAGTCACATAGTTCTTTGATTTCTCCTTTACGACAAGCTCCCATCTCTGCAATAAAGAAATCGTTAAACTTATCCAAATATTCATTAATAGAAATCATAAGACCTGTTGGAGTGTTGTAGTTTTTTGGTGTTTTGAATACAGTATATTTGGAACTTAAAACGTCATTCAAGATGTTTTTACTACTTGTTTTTCCATAGCTTCCTGTAATACCAATCACTTCTAATCCCGACAGATTTTGTAATTTTTTTTGGGCTTTCAAATAAAAATGACGATTGACTATTTTTTCTATTGGTCGATTAAAAAAATTAGCCAGTACCACAATGATATTATTAAAATACATACCGATTCCTAAAAGGAAGAAAGAAAATACCCGAGACTCTATAAAATAACAACCAAGGAGAAATAGAAAATAAAGTATAAAAGTGGTACCTAATAATCTTTTAATTCGAGCTGTAATATGAAGTGGTACTTTCTTTTGTTCTTTTTTACTTCTATAGAAAAAGAAAGAAAGGAATAAAAAATAAAATGTATTGAACACAATTCCTAAGAAACGATCCGATAGAAAGAAAAAACAAGGAAGAAAGAAGATAAGAATTTCAAAATTCCAATAATTCTTTTTTAAATTTCCTTTTATCCATTTTAAATATTTATATCCTCTGTTGTATCGGTTTTGTTGCAACATATGTAAAGATTTTTTTGTTTTAAAAAAAAGATAAATAACATAAAAAACAACCGACAATAAAAATATTTTCATAAACTTCTCCTAACTAATAAACGATTTTAAAATGTTTATTGTTTTATTTATATCTTCTAAATAGGCATAATGCGTTTTTTCTGGATACTCAAGTACGGCAGAATTTTTAATTAATTTCTCCATTTCGTAAGCGTCTTTTAAAGGCACTGCTGTATCTTTCGTTCCCCATATCATAATCGTAGGACAATTGATTTTTTTACAAATCTCCGTAGCATCTGTGTTAATATGTTTTACTAAAATGGAACGCATTTTAGGGCTTGCATTTTTGTAATCGGTAGATCCCATATTTTTTTTACAATTTTCTGCTATTTGTTTTAATAAAGGAATCTTAGCCAATTTTTTTAATAGTTTTACTTTTAAAGAAACTTTTGGATTCGCTACTTTGTAAGGACTGGCAAGTAACACAAGTTTTTCTATCTTATACATGGATGCATAAAATAAAGCCACTTTTCCACCAAATGAATGCCCAATTACAATCGGATTTTTAAGGTCCAATTTATTTAATAATTCATAGACCATAGTAGCGTAATCGGCTAAGCTCCAAACGGTTTTTGGTTCTCCTGATTTGCCAAACCCTGGTAAATCAATTATTAAAATATTTTCACTTTGCATAAAAGGTTTCGCAATTGGCATCATCATCTCTATATTTTGACCCCAACCATGTAAATATACAAGTGTTTTTTTACTACTATTATTTACATAAGTATAATGAATGTTAATATCTTCATAATGAAACATAGATATTCTCCTTGTCTCTTATTAAATTATATTTTTTCAATTTCAATATAGACTTCATGTCCATTTAAATCAAACGTTTCTTGTAAGCTTTCTTTTTCTTCAATGGTATGTGCAAGGGTTTCTTTTTCAATGTACTCTTTAAACATTTTTAGAGATTTTGTAAATGCTTCATCCCCTTTAACAAAAATTCGAATGCGGTCCACAACATTATAATCATTCGTTTTTCGTAAATTTTGTACTTTAGATACAAATTCACGAGCAATACCTTCGTTTAGCAATTCTTCTGTTCTTTCTACATTAAGAAGTAAAAAATCGTTGTTTTCCATGCCTACATTAAATCCATCTTTAGCAGAAATACGGATGTCTACAAAGTCTTCTCCAATTTCATAAGTTTCTTTTGCAATCGTCATAGAAATTGTTTCTTTGTTGTTTAATTTTGTTAAATCTTCTTCGGTCAACTGTTCTAACTTTTCTTGAAATTCTTTTATTTTAGAGCCAAAAATTTTTCCAACGTTTTTAAAGTTCGGTTTTACTGTAAAGTTCATATAGGTATTTAAATCTCGAACAAACACTACTTCTTTTACATTTAATTCTTCTTTGATTAAAGGAACCAAATCTTTAATCAATTCTTCGTTTTTACCGTCTAGTAAAGCTTCTTTTAATGGCTCACGAACCTTTATTTTGGCTTCTTCACGAACGTAGCGACCAATACGAATTAAGTCTCTTACTTTATCCATTTTTTCTTCAATGGTATCGTTAATGTAGTCTTCATTCTCCTTTGGATAATCCGTTAGATGTACACTTTTTTCATTGGTTAAATTACGATAAATCTCTTCGCTAATGAATGGGGTGATGGGAGCAATTAATTTAGAAAGTCCTATTAAAACTTCATAAGTTGTTATATAAACACTTTTTTTCGAAGTGTCTAAAGTACTTCCCCAAAAACGATTACGATTACGACGAATATACCAGTTGGATAAATCTTCCGAAACAAAATTCGTTAAGAAACGTACGACTTTATTTAAATCGTATTCGTTGAAAGCATCGTTTACATTTTTTACCAAACGATTGTATTTGGATAATAACCACTTATCAATCTCTTCTCTATCTTCGTAATTTACTTCACAACGGTCGGTATCAATTTCATCCACATTTGCATACATAGCAAAAAAGTTATAAGTATTTTTTAGCGGGTTAAAGAATTTTGAATACACTTCTTTTAATCCTTCTATATCAAATTTTAAAGGTGTCCATACGGGAGAAACGTAAGGTAAATAAAATCTTACTGTATCCGCTCCATACTCTTTCATCGTTGTAAAGGGTTCTACAATATTTCCACGAGACTTACTCATTTTTTTTCCTTCACTATCCAACAGTAAATCATTTACTAAAACATTTTTAAAAGGCGCCACTCCTTTTAAGAATGTGGAAATAATAATAAGTGTATAAAACCACCCTCTTGTTTGGTCAATTCCTTCACAAATAAAATCTGCAGGAAATTGTGAGTCAAACAATTCTTTATTTTCAAATGGATAATGATACTGCGCAAAAGGCATAGAACCTGAATCAAACCAACAATCAATTACGTCTTTGCATCTTGTCATGACTCCACCACATTCTAAACAAGTTAAATGTACTTTATCTACATCTGGTCTATGTAAGTCAATAGATTCATCAATAGGCTCAATAGCACGGCTTACGAGTTCACTACGTGATCCAATCATTTCGGCATGACCACAACTACAAATCCAATACGGAAGTGGCGTTCCCCAATAACGACTTCTAGAAATTGCCCAATCGTTCATATTTTCAAGCCAATTACCAAAACGTTTTTCTCCTACATAAGAAGGATACCAATTTACTTGTTTGTTGGCTTCAATAATTTTGTCTTTTATTTTGGTAACTTCTAAATAGTAAGAAGGTTTTGAGTAATACACAAGCGGAGTTCCACAACGCCAACAATGAGGGTAATTGTGCATCATTTTTTGTTTTTTAAATAACTTATCGTTCTCTTTTAAATAGGCTATAACTTCTCTATCTGCATCAAAAATAAGCATATCTTTCCATAGTCCTTCTGTATATTTCCCATCTTCTCCAACTGGATTTAAATACGGTAGATTGTATTTTTTACCTACACTGGCATCATCTTCTCCAAAAGCTGGAGCAATATGAACAATTCCTGTTCCATCACTATCTGTAACGTAAGAATCCATTGTCACAAAAAATGCTTTTTTATCAACTTTTAATTCTGGAATCAATTGCTCGTATTCCATAAATTCAAGATCCGCCCCTTTATAAGTTTCTAGTATTTCTACATCTTCTCCTAATACTTTAGAAACTAAACTTTCGGCTAAAATAAATTGATAATTTCCAGATTTTACTTTTACATAGGTTATTGAAGGATTTACACATAAGGCAACATTTGAAATTAAAGTCCAAGGTGTTGTGGTCCACACTAAAAAGTAAACGTCTTCATTACGTTTTTTAAAAGGAACAATAACCGTTTCAACACTTATTTCTTTATATCCTTGAGCTACTTCATGACTTGCAAGTCCTGTACCGCAACGAGGACAATAAGGTAAAATTTTATGTCCTTCGTAAAATAAACCTTTTTGAAAAAATTCTTTTAAAATATACCATTCGGTTTCAATGTAATTATTGTCATAAGTAACGTAAGGATTTTCTATGTCAATAAATTGACCCATTTTTTCTGTCAATTCTGTAAAAGCTTCTTTATTTTTCCAAACGCTTTCTTTACATTTTTCATTAAACTCTTTTATACCGTATTTCTCAATATCACCTTTTCCTGTAAAACCTAGTTCTTTTTCAACACCCAATTCAACAGGAAGACCATGGGTATCCCATCCCACTTTACGTAGGACTTTTTTACCATTCATCACATGGTACTTACAAAAAGAATCTTTTAAAAACTTAGCTACCATATGGTGAAGTCCAGGAAATCCATTTGCCGTAGCAGGTCCATCGTAAAATACAAAAGAATCAGAAGAACTTCTTAAAGTATCTTGTTCTTTCATAATGTTTTCAACACCACCCCATGAAGAAAGAATTTCGCTTTCTACTTCACTTATTGGTCTTTTATCCAATTCTTTAAAACTTTTCATATTTTCCCTCCAAAATAAAAAAGGCAACACCAAAGGACGAATGTATTCGTGGTACCACCTTACTTTTTTCTCTTTTTTGTTAACGCAAATTGTATTGCGGAAGTACTTACTTAAAATTTCAGTACTTCAACTCCCAAGCGATTTTCTATAAAAAGAATTGATCATTTTCACCAACCATGAACTCTCTTTTAAAAATTCTTAAATATATACTCTTCTTGTTCTTTGTTTTTCTAATGTATAGTATACGTTTAATTAAATTTTATGTCAATATTAAGCTTTTGTTATTACTCACTAAATTAAAAGAAATAGCTTTTAACTATTTCTCTACTTGTTTGCTAGTAACGATATCTGCGTTTGTTAAAGAGGTAGCGATAGATAGAAGTTCTTGGTCAGATAAATCATTACCAGTTAAATAGTATTCCATATTGTTACTCGTCCAATGAATTGAATTAGCTTGCAGTGCAGCTACTGAGTCATTCAACAGAAGTGGGTCTCCATAAACAGGAATTATTTCAAATTCTTTGCTGGTAGATGCAACTTCTTCGACAAGTACAAAGTTTTTATTTCCACTATAAGTTAAAATTACTCGATCTCCATTGTCTGTGTCTAATACTTCTTTATTTGTTAAATATGTTTCACTTGGAATGTAAAGTGGATAAATAATATCCTCAATAGATCCTGTTTTCTTATCTGGTGTTTTATTATCACAAGTTTTATTTCCATCTTCACATGTATTTGTACTACAACAATCTTTACTAATTAAATCGTCTAAAACAAAATCGTCTTTATCTAAACCAGCTTTCAAATCTAAAGATTTCACATTCACTTTAATTTTTACCGTGTCGTCATTGTTACATACTTCAATACGTTCTAAATTCATATTTTTATCAAAATAGATTCGTTCATAAACCAGTTCTGTATTATTTGGATAATTTACTTTTGATTTCAATATGTAATTATTATCCGTTTCTTCTAAACTCGTTTCTGCATCATTTTTTATATCATTTAACAATGGTGTCAAAAGATACGATTGACTAGAGTTACTTGGCCATTCACTTTGAAACTTAAATGATTTGTTAAGACTTGGAGTTACAACATAAACACCATCTGTATTTTTTAATATAATTTGTTCATGATTGTTGGTTTGATTTACTAAGCGTACTTTATAATAATCGTCTTTTAAAAAAGACGCTTCAACTGTGTACACAAATGTATCATCGTTGTTCATAATCTCCATAGTTCCAGATAGTAAATACGACTTCGACTTATTCACTTTTTCCTCAAAATCACTTTTTACTTTTCCTACATCCACTTTTCCACAACCAAATGTTAGAAATAGGAGTAATAATGATAATATGCCTATTTTTTTCACTTAACCACTTTCCTTTTCTAGTTAATTCTATTTTTATCTAATAAAAATATTCATGAATAATGTCAAAAAATATGGTCATAATAAAAATAAAGGTGAGTGATAAAATGGAAACTGTACATAAAGTATGTCTAGTTTTTACCATTATTGGTGCATTAAACTGGGGCCTTATTGGATTTTTTGATTTTAATTTAGTAGAGGCCCTATTTATGGAAAATAATGTAATTTCTAGAATAGTTTATAGTTTAGTTGGAATCTGTGGTTTAATTAACGTTGGACTATTGTTCAACCACATTACCCACGATCCTATAAAATAAAAAAGTATCGTAAGATGCTTTTTTATTTTTCAACAAATGTATTCTTTTTCATTATAAAAATTATAATTTAACTATAAAAGCCTTTATTTATAGGTTTATGCAAAAGTTTTCGATACCAGTTTACTAATAATTTACTACTTTTATTTTAAAATTAAACAAAAAAAGCCTTTTGACAAAGACAATAAAATATGCTATTATGAATATGTCAAGGAAACTTGCATAAAATAAAAAGGAATACCTAGTTTTGCAGAGTTAGGTACTATTCCAAAAAATTGTTCAAGTACCGACTTATACAGTTGGTACTATTTTTATTAAAATGACTAAAATCACGATAATAAGGAGTATTATGATAGTACAAAGATATTTCTCTGATTTTCTCATAATTTCACCTCCTTCCACTTTAAAAGTAAAGGAGAATAGTACCCAAACCAACTAAATATTCCTATAAATATAATACTATTAGTGATAGATAAAAACAAGTGAACAAATGAGAATTATATAAAAATATTGGAGGCTTGAATGAAAAATAACTACTTAAAAATTTTAGATGATTATTTGTTATTATTTCCTCAAGAAAAAGAAAGACAAACTAGGTTATTAGGTTATTTGGAAAAATCAAATGATAAAGATATAATCGATTGGAATAACTTTAACGGTCATATAGTTGCTGGCGGTTTTATTTATGCTAAAGAGGAACATAAATTTTTAGTTTTGTACCATAAAGATTTAAAAATGTTTTTATATCCAGGTGGACATGTTAACGACAATGAGAAGAGTCCATTACAAGCTGCTAAAAGAGAAATTATGGAGGAGACAGGTTTAAGTAATCTTGAACAATTAAAATTATCTGAAAATGAGCAAATTCCTATAGATATTGATACTCATTTAATTAGATATAATGAAAGATTAAACTTGCCAGCACATTATCACTTCGATTTTAGATATTTATTTATAGTGGATAAGATTTCTAGAATAAAAATTGAGCAAAATGAACTTTCTAATTATAACTGGATAGATATTTATGAATTAAAAAATGATTTAAACTATGGAAAAATAGTAAATAAAATTGAAAATATTATCAATAAATTATAAAAATATATGTGAATACCTTCCAAAAATAAAAATGCCATAAATACTTATAAATAACCACTCTTAAAAGACGTGGTTTTCACAAGGCCTATAAGGTCAAAACATCAACAAGACCGCAAACAAAAATAACTGCTATTTTGCAGTTATTTCTAAACTCACTTTATTATTAACAATAAAAGCCACTCTTGGATCATCACTATCTAATTTTAAATCTACTTCATGCGTTCCTACCGTATAACCAGTTAAATCTATATAAGCGGATATATTTTCTTCGGTTATCGAGTTAATAACGGATTCTACTCCTTTTATTTGTACGGAGATATTTCCATTGGATGGAAAATTTGGAACCAAATTATTGTCTAAATTTCTAGCCGCAATCGAAGAAGTAGGAATTTCGATTGTTTTTTGTTTTTCGTCTCCAAAACTTATATTAATTTTAGCACTGGTTTCACTTATATATCTAACTTCTGTTGGCTTGGTTACAGTAACATTGTAAGATTTTGAGCCACTATTACCTAATCCATTGACATCAATTGTTACAGGAACGCTTGTAATGCTATCTATTACACTTTTTTCACCATAAATATCAACAGAATATTTTTCATTACCATTAATTGTTACCGAAGATATAGCTTTTCCAGTTATTAAATTTCCAGTTGTTAAAACTTTGATTGGTACCGTTGCTTTATAAGTATCTAATGTAACGGACGCAGAAATAGACGATGGAACAATTTCTACATTGGTTAGTAAATTTCCTTTTTCGTCGTAAGCTACTAAAGGAATATTATCGGTTTCATACATTCCTGCATCTTTATAATCTGAATTATTTAAATCAACTAGAGCTTTTACAGTAGCAATTTTATTTAACGCATCTTCAGATCCTTTAACTACAACTTCACTTTTGGAAAGTTCTACGTTTCCAACACTTACTTTTTCATTTAATTTATTTTCATTTAACAACTCATACGAAACAGCAAATAATTTACTCACTTTGTTTTTTATAGTTACAGTAACGTACGTTGGATCTATTTTGTATTTGATCGAATCAACCGTTTGGTTGTAAGTTAATTTTACACGATAAGAAGAATTACTTGGTTTGTAATCTGTTAAATCCAGTACAACTTCATGTCCTCCTAATTGTTTGGCTAAATAAATAGCACTTTTATTTCCTGTTAAAATAATATCAACATTGTTTACAACACCTTCTACAACATAAGCTTCTTCATTGTATAAAACTTTCACTGGTTGATTTGCTAAAACTTCCGCTTCGTTGTGTACCAAATTTATGACTTCTCTATCAACTAAAAAGAACATGGTAATGGCAAAAATCAAAGCCAAATACAATAGAATATTTGGACGATTTAATATTTTTTCAATCTTATTGGAATTTATTTTTAATTTATCCATTATTTTAAAAATAAAACGACTAATAGGAAGAATTAAAAAACGATCAATTTGTTTATAAATTCCTAAAAAGAATGCCACCAATAGATTTTTCTTTTTCTTTCTGTCTTCTCTTTTATTCATCCTCTTCCTCCCCTTCCTCTTCGTTATCTACATCCGCTTCATAAAAGATTTCAGCTTTCGGTTTTAATTCATCCATCAAGCGCAAACGAAATTCATCAAGGGTTAAATTGTAATTTAAGTCTCCATCGCAAGCAATACTAATCTTGCCTGTTTCTTCTGAAACAATAAGAGCTAGTGCATCACTTTCTTCCGCTATTCCTAAAGCTGCTCTGTGTCTAGTTCCTAATTTTTTATTTACGGTTGGGTCCATACTTGTTTTAAAAACACTTCCTGCACAAGTAATTCGATTTCCTTGAATGATGACTCCACCATCATGAAGAGGTGAATTTGGAAAAAATAGGTTACTTAAAAGTTCACTAGATACATCAGCGTAAATTTTTGTAGCAGGTTCAATATATTCTTGTAGAGAAATATCTCTTTCAATAACCATTAAAGCACCAATTCTATTTTTCTTTAAGTACTCTACCGCTTCCATAATTTCGCAAACCATTTTTTCACGCTCATCGACTGTTAAAATTTTGTGTCTACCTAAAAGTTGAGTACGCCCTATACTTTCTAAAACACTTCTTATTTCTGGTTGGAAAATAATAATAATTGCTAATGGTCCCCATTCAAATATGTATTCCAAAATAATGCCTACAGTATACAGGTTAAATATTTTACTAATTATTTCTATAATAAAAATTAATATAACTCCTTTGACAATCAATATCATTTTTACATTATTTTTAATATTCTTTAATATATAATAAAAAAGTAGCCATACCACACAAATATCTAATACTTTTGTAGTTAATGCCCATAAAGCTTGCATTGACATTCCAATCAACTCCTGTATCTTTTATATTATAGCAAATTTTTTATAGAAATTCTATACTTACCTCTATTTTTTAAGCAACAAAAAAAACGCTGTGAAGTGAAAAAGTAAAATCCAGTTTAAATATAAGAAAAAGGAATTTAGTCTT
>CANPIX010000022.1 GCA_947574215.1 uncultured Mycoplasmatota bacterium
TTTTCCACATTCTCTGATTTTTTTCTGTCAAGTTTTATTTTTACCTAAACTCAAAACCTTTTATAATAATTTTTATTGATAAAATTAAATGAGGTGGAACAAATGGATAAAATCGATGAGAACTACGCATACATTTTGTTAGCAAGAAACCTAAAGAAATATCGAAAAGAAGCTGGACTTACCCAAGAACAACTTTCCATAAAAAGTAGATATGCTCTAAGTTTCATAAAAAATCTTGAATCTAAATCAGTACATCAAACATGTAGCATTGGTACTGCCTATGGATTTGCAAAGGCATTGAACGTACCATTGTCTAAACTCTTTGAAGAAACAGAAGATGTAGAAAAACAATAAATTGATAACATATAAATAGGACCAGTTGCAATAACTGATCCTATTTTCGTGTTGGTATCTCTTCAATCTCTAAATGAGTATCACTTGTTAATAAAAGGTTGTACTTATCTTTCAAAATTGCTTTAAGTCTCTCAATATCTGCAGTAGAACCAAATTTAATATCACATATGCTGTCAATTGCGGCGTTGAATACACCACTTAAGGTTCCCTCAAATAAAGCATCCATCTGATAACCCTTTGCAATATAGAAAGCCATCCAATCATAAATAAAATTATCTCTTAAATACTCATCAAGTGCATTACCAAAAGGTATACTTATTTTGTCATAATCTTCTTCGCTAATATCAAGATCAGATCGAATCATAATTTCCTCACTTCCTCAAAGTCTAAAGGATCCTCGTTTATTACTCTTAACTTATACCTATTATACAATATTTTAATAACCTTTTCTTTAAGAGTTGCATAATCCTTACACTCAAAATTTAACATATCTAGTGCTGAACCGATAAAAATATCCAAAGGTGCTTGCCATAGTGCATTTCGCCTATAACCAGTTACAATGAAAAAACATACAAAACTTGGTGCTATCTTCTTTTCTAGGTGTTCAGTACATACTTCGAAAAATGGTTCTACAATTGTAGCATGTTCTTCTGGTGTTATATCTTCGCCATCTTCAAATCTAAACAAAATTCATTCCTCCATATCGTTGTCATTATAACTTAAAAACTAAAAAATACATAGGTTTTATTACAATTATCAAAAATTTACATAAAACCATATGAAATATCGAATTAAAAAAATTGTTCCTTGGTTCTACTTGGGTAACTTTTTGAAAAGTAAAAAACAACCCTAAAACAACTTCTAAGACACCTAATCATACAGATAGAACAATAGACTACCCATAGCAAAGAAGAACAAAATTCAGCAGTAAAAAACAACCTAGTACAGGTTGTCATAGAAAAGTTTTTTATAAGATACTAAATAATCTCGAACTGGTCAACGCCATATATCAAAGCTAAAGTTCTGCCATTGTCCCATTTCATATGAAGTTGACCATCATCATCAATATGATCTACAGTTCCTAAAGTACCACTTGGTACTGCTTGTGGATCGTCCATATGAATCAATCTAACTCTTGTACTTACAGGAAATAATTTCTTAATATTCTCAACTTCTTCACTTGGTCTCATACCTGTTCCTCCTCTCATGAATTACAACACTTTAAAGTAAATAAAAAAGCTCTAACTTTCTTAGTTTGTAGAAGAATTAGACCTCTTTTAACAGGCAATGAATTAAATTGTATGGATTTATATTACAATCACAGTTTGAAAGGAAATGAGCATTTAGTTAACTCAACATTTTGAAATGTTTAATCATCACCTAGCTTGTATAATACCATAAGTTTTAAAAATTACAGCCCCTTAATAAAAAAACTAGAATAAAAGATACTTACTAGTATCATCCATAGTCATCATCATCTTCCTCCCAACTAAGTCTAATTTGCCCAGTAAGTCTCTTTAAATTCCATGTTAGACTATGACGGAAATAAGCATATAAACATTCAATCTCTTTCCCATCTTCATCACGAAATTTGTTCGACTTTATTTTCGATATAACATAACTTGCAGTAACAATAATAATTTGAAAATCGTATTGTTGCAGTAATTCTTCAAACAGAGCATCATACATAAAAGTTTCGATATCATCTTCCTTAATAAACTTCCTCTTAATCAATAAATTCTTAGTAATATAATTGTGCTTAGTGAGTTGGATTTTATCATATATCAATTTATCATTTTCTATTATTCTTTCTTTCATATTTCTAACTCCTTTGATTTTGTATTTAAACTCTCAATCAAAGAATTAGCAATAAAACTGTAAATTATTAATCATTTACTTCAAATAAAGTTAGTTATCTAGTTAAAAAGCATAGGCTTTTATAAAAACTTGTGATATTTATTGTTACGAGGAAGTGAAAATATGGGAAAACATAAATATCCTATAGGATATAAATTTAATAAATTGACTATAATTGAATTTCTTGGAAGTGCAGAAGATAAAAACCGACACTCCAGATATAGATGTCAATGTGAATGTGGAAAAACAGTCAATGTTCTAACACAATACATACAAATCCAGAAAAGTTGTGGCTGTGCTCCAAGAGAAAAAAGAACACTATAAGTTCTATTCATCTCTAACAGATAGATATTTACATAAATAGAATTATCTAGTTATTAAAAGCAACCCATAATTAGGTTGTTATTTATAAATAAAATTATCTCTTAATAATACACTTCATTGTTCTTAGTTAAAATTAAATTAACTAGTGAATCAATATAAACATCAATATCTAATAAATCATTCAAATGACTGGAATCCGGTGTTTCAAGTGGAACTTCACTATCTAGATATCCATAGATAATAACATATTCAATATCTCTAGTAAGATCACCTAATTCATCGATGTTGCCTTTAACATTATCAGCATCATAAATAATTTTCCAAATCTTCGTATAAAGCTCTCGATTGTAAAGCGTAAATACTTCTTTTCTATCCTTAAATCGGATAACGTTACCTGTTGTTGAATCATTTGGAACACTTAAATTAAGTCTAACTAAAGATTCCAACTCTTGTAACGCATCTTTCTTTAAAATAAAAAGTTTTGTCTTACCAACACTATATCTAACTTCACCATCAGTAAAAACAGTTACTGCATGTTTCCCTTTAATTCTCAATAACCAGTCTTTATTCTTCATTAGAAAGCTCCTCATCAACCTTAGTTTCTAAAAAATCAGACATAATGGAATAAAACTCAGGCATGCTGACCTTATATTTTCTAAAATTATTCACATTGAAAAGAATTCTCAAAAGATGACACTCATATTTCCAACCTCTGACCTTAAGATCATCTCGTTTCTTGTTGCTATGATCCCAAAATTTTACTATGAATCCATCTTTTTCTTGAACATGATATCCATTTCGCTTAATAGTTGGCAAAAACTCATTAATTAAGCTCTTTATTTCTCTAAGGGCTCCAACTTTTAAGTATCCAATTAGAGGTCCACTACCGTCAACATAGAAACGTCCATCCTCGTAAATCACTAATTTACATCTTGTAAGAGGGTTTTGTATCTTTAACAACCAATTCTTACACATCATCCATCAATCCTTTCAAATCACAAAGTTTTAAAGCGTTTTCAAGCTATTGTTGGAGTTATTCCAAATAGACTAAGGCAAAACACTATCAAAACCAGTTTAACCCAAATTAAGCACGTTTTAAGAATAACTCAATTCGAGTGAACAAGCTGCTCAGAATCTTGATCACTCAAATCAGTCTTTAAATAAAATAATTTCTCTATATCTGCATATATGAATCTTGTTTCTTCATACGTCGATACTATCTTCTAAATAGTTTTATCTCTATTTAGTTAATCAATGCCATTCTATTACTCATACTCTATATAAATTACCTGTAAAACATTGATTCTTTTGTCCTTTTAATTTAAATTAATACCTGTAAAAATAATTGAATACCTGTTAATAAATCTTTCTTTAAAAATAAATGTTTGTTTAAATTTGAATTTGAATTATTACTATCTTTAGTACTATTATTATAAGTGCGTTTAACGAGGGATAATGTGCTTTCCTATAAGCACGCACAATCTCGTATCTAAGTTGAAAAATCTGTGCTGCAAATCCGACAATTCATCGATCGTCATAGTAATATAAAATTAAACTGACGATTATCAGTAAATTATCAAAAAAGAATTATAATTTATCAAACCATATTTAATCACCACACTTTCCAATCGTTCTAGCGGGCTATGATATTATACGAAATTATTCTAGTATCCCATCATTTATTACAAAAAAAATAAAAAATAAAAACATACATTTAATACTATTATTCAAACAATAATACTATCCATACGCATCAAAAAAAAGTTCCTAGTATTACTTGGGATATAAAAAACAGCGCTAAATACCAACTATTAAAAACACATTTTTACTTAGTCTCATTTATATTATCTTAAAAAAATGATATAATATCTTTCGACAAATTAAATTGGAGGTAACATTATGGGAAGAATGAAAAGTGTAAAAACAATCAATAAGGACTTAAAGGATGCTCTAAAAGGATACAATGATGGTCAGGATATAGCATGTTACGAGAAATATATATACTTAATCTTATTCTATCGTTTTCTTTCTGAAAATATAGTTAGCTATGTTAAAACTAACTTCGATATAGATTACGCAAAAACAAGTAACGAAGAAGCTGAAGCATATAAAACTCATGTACAAAGTAATAAAGATTACTTTATATTTCCAGAAGATCTATTTCAAAATATTGTATCAAAAGAACTAAATAGTAGTCGTTTAGATTCTACATTAAATTCAGTGTTTAAGAATATCAAGCAATCTTCTAAATATGAAATATGTGAAATCTTTAGAAACATAGATACTGAATCAGAAACCATTGGAATTAGTCAAAATAAAAGAAGTAATATATACTCAACTATATTGAAAGCCATATCTGAAATTGATTATGATATTAATAAATCAAACTATGACTTATTTGGCAATATCTTTGAGTTCTTATTAAATAATAAGGACACGAATAATAATATGAGTCTTAAGAATGGGATATTTTATACTCAACCATCGATAGTTAAATTGTTGAAAAGAATAGCAGACCAATACATTCCTAATCCTAGTAATATCTACGATCCTACTTGTGGAAGTGGTTCACTATTAACTGAATATGCAAAATATAATAATACTATACCTTTCTTTGGTAAAGAATTAAATGCAATACCAGCAATGCTATGCCGAATGAATATGATAATACATAATGTCAAAGACTTTAATATAACTCAATGTGATACATTACAAACATATGATAAAGAAGAAAAAGAAAAGTATGACTTAATATTTGCTAACCCACCTTTTGGAATAACTTGGAACAAGACATCATTAAGAAAAGATGATGAAAGGTTTAATAACAAACCGCTTCCTAATAAAGAGTTAGCAGATTGGGCATTTATATACCATATTATATATACGTTAAATAATAAAGGATTAGCATTAACAATTGATACACCACATATGTTATCTAGAGGAAATTCTGAAGAAACTGCTGTAAAAAAATATTTAGTCGACAACAATCAAATAGATACTATAATATTACTGCCACGAAAGATGTTTTTAAGAACTGATACTGGTACATGTCTATTTCTATTTAGAAAGAACAAAACAGATAATAATGTATTATTTATTGACGCTGGTAATATATGTACAAAAAATAGTAATCAAATAACTTTTAGTGATGACAACATAGATAACATTCTAGCACTTATATTAAATAGAAAAACTATAGACAATCTATCTTACATAGCAACTCCAGAAGAAATAGCAGAACATAATTATTCGTTAAACATTTGCGATTATATAAACTATAATAAAGAGTATTCATTTACAATAACAGAGGATGTATCCCTATCAGATTTCATCTATGAAAATGAAGAAGAAAACAATTATAAATTACGCATGAAATACGATGCAAGCATCAAAAAAGTAAATAAATGTATATCTAATATTCTCGAAGAAGTAAAACAGAATAATGATATTAAAATGTGTCCATTAGATGAAATTGCAGATATAACATATGGTTCTAAAATTAAAGATATGAAAATAGATACTAATGACAGTTTCCCATACCGCTATATTACAACAAAGGAAATACAAAATGGCTCAGTTATAGAAGATCATCCTATAATGTATACTAAAGAAAATAAAAGCATTCATACAGAAAGAGTAAGAAAAGAAGATTTGGATGAATTCATTAATAAAGGTAAACTTAAAAAGAATGACATATTGTTTGCAATTTATTCAAAGGGTACTAAAACAGCAATAGTTCATGAACCTAATTTTATATTCTCTGATGGAGTAATTCGCCTAAGACCTTATACGGATATAGAAAACTATGTATCACCTATATACCTAAGATATGTATTGGAATCGGAATATTTTGTAGAAAAAATTAACAAGAGTATTAAAAGATACTATAATAATACCGCTTCACCTACATACTATATTAAACTTGAAGATTTTAAGCCATTAACAATTCCAGTTATTCCATTAGAAGCACAAAATAAAATTTGTTTATTGTTAGAACTAATGGAGATAAAATATACCGAACTGAAATTAGCGCTTCAAAGAGAAATGGAGGTATATCAAAATAAGTATTACAATAATACTAAAAAAATATTTAACGATATAACAGAATAATAAAGGAAAGAGAGAACCTCTTTCCTTTTATATTGTCTATCTACTACTCTTCGTATATGCTTCAATAGCGTTAATTATATACTCTTCAATGTAACGCTTATCTCTTTTAGTTAATTCATAAGGTAAAGCCTGTTCTATCTTCTCTCTATTAAATGATATTTTCTCGTGTTGATTCCCCTTTTCTTCTGATAATATACTTTCTAGCATGTCAGCGTTTAGTTGTTTTAACTCACTTAACTTCCTTATTCTTATTGTTTGTGCATGAGAAGGACTTAAATCATCATAAATCATAGTTGAATAAACCAGCATCTGTTCATCCTTATTTAAGTAAGACAACTCTACTGCCGGCTTTATACCCATAGTAATATTATGCTTATCATTAAATCTTGCTGTGTTATCAACTATCTTTAATAATTCAGGAATCAAATAAGTTAATCTAATGAATCTATATATTTGTGTCTTAGTATCATTAATGCCATTTACCGACTTTGTTCCCTTAGGGAACGAAGTGTCTAATTTCTTTCCTTGGTGCTTCATAGCATCCATTTTCATCTTATAAGCAAAAGCCCGTTCACTAGGCAATATCTTCTCCCTTTGAAGATTAGAATCAACCATAAATATAATAGCTTCATCATCAGTTAAATCTTTAACACAAGCATCTACTTCATCTACACCATTAACCTCTAATGCCTTTAATCTTCTATGACCAGACACCATCTCATATTTACTCCCTTTTATTCTAACTACTACTGGATTTAGTAAACCATTATCTTTAATACTCTGAGCTAGTTCTCTCAATGAAGTATCTACTTCCACAATAAAGGGATGATCCTTAAAAGACTCTATATCAGTAATCTTAATCTTTTTTAACTCACTCATCTCTATCACCTAGAGAATAAGTTATCTTCCACTCAATATAATCAGAATATTTAATCTCTCTTCTCTTTCTCCTCTTCCTTATTTTATCCCACTCACCAATAAACGTATTAAGAATGCTTAGGAATGTTTCATCTCCAGTAGATACTTCGGATAAGTCAAAATGATAATTAGGTATCAATTCCTCTAGCCATAATAAAGTATAGATTAAATCTATCGGCTCCTTATAATTATATTGCTTAATTGCCTCATAACTAACATTTAATAATTCAGCTATCTTCTTGGTTCTTGATATATTAGGATTTCTATCACCCTTTTCATATCTTGTCATAGTACGTCTTCTATTATCACCAGTAGCTCCTAATAAGCCAGATATCTCATCCTGTGTTTTAGATCTAAACTGTCTAACAAAAGCAATACGAGAGCCTTGCGATAAATCTCTTAAAATCGGTCTAGAATACATCAATTTCATTAGTAAATACCTCCAATTCTCCATCGCAGAATATCATCAAAAAAGACTAAATCAGTGAATATATGCAATTATATATTCAGATTTAGTCTCTAATCTTATATTATGCTTAACAAATAATTTGGTATTAACTCGACAATCCTAAGTATTATCGGCTATTATAAGTTCCTCCCATTTTTGATAGCGGCTTGTGCAGCTGCAAGTCTTGCAATTGGCACTCGATAAGGAGAACAAGATACATAATTAAGTCCTACGTTATGACAAAACTCTACACTCGCTGGATCTCCTCCATGTTCCCCACAAATTCCTAATTTTATATTTGGATTTGTACTTTTTCCTTTTTCTACAGCAATTTTCACTAAAGCCCCTACTCCTGTTTGATCTAATTTTGCAAATGGATCAAATTCATAAATTTTATTTTGATAATAAGAATCTAAGAATTTTCCTGCATCATCTCGTGAAAATCCAAAAGTCATTTGAGTTAAATCGTTTGTTCCAAAAGAGAAAAATTCTGCATCTTTGGCTATAGCCTCTGCAGTTAATGCAGCTCTTGGAATTTCTATCATAGTCCCAATATGATATTCAATCGTTGAATTTTTTTCTTTTTTAACTTCTTCTGCGGTTTCCACAACAACTCTTTTAACAAATTGTAATTCTTTCTCTTCTCCGATAAGGGGAATCATAATTTCAGGAACTATGTCATAACCATCTTCTTCATGAATTTCAATAGCCGCTTCCATTAAAGCCCTTGTTTGCATTCTAGCAATTTCCGGATAAGTTACGGCAAGACGACAACCACGATGTCCCATCATGGGATTGAATTCATGCAATTCATCACACTTTTGTTTTAAGTTTTCTACAGTAACTCCCATTTCACTTGCTAAAGCAATAATATCTTTTTCTTCTGTTGGTAAGAATTCATGTAAAGGCGGGTCTAAATAACGAACTGTCATTGGTAGTCCTTTTAATTCTTTATACATAGCTTTAAAATCGCCTTTTTGAAATGGAATTAATTTTTCTAATGCTTTTTCTCTTTCTTCTATGGTTTCAGAAAGAATCATTTTTCTAATAGCAGGAATTCTTTCTTCATCAAAGAACATATGCTCTGTACGACATAATCCTATTCCTTCTGCACCAAGTTCAATAGCTTTTTTTGTATCTCTTGGGTTATCTGCGTTAGTACGAACTCCTAAGGTACGAGTTTTATCGGCCCACTCCATAATACGTCCAAAATTTCCAGATACAGTCGCTTCTTCCGTTTTAATATCACCTTTATATATTTTACCAGTTGAACCATCTAATGAAATATAATCTCCTTCATGAAAAGTATTACCACCCAATTCAAAATACTTTTCTGCCTCATTAATTTTAATATCTCCACAACCAGAAACACAGCATGTTCCCATTCCACGCGCTACTACAGCTGCATGGCTGGTCATACCTCCACGAACTGTTAAAATTCCTTGACTGGCTATCATCCCTTCGATATCTTCTGGAGTTGTTTCAAGTCTGACTAAAATTACTCTATCGCCAAGTCCACCTTTACCGCGTTTTTTAGCTTCTTCAGCTGTAAAAACAATGTATCCTGCTGCAGCTCCTGGACTAGCAGGTAAAGCGCTACCAATCACTTCGCCATTTTTTAGACTTTCTCCATTAAACATAGGATGCAATAGTTGGTCTAATGATTTTGCTTCAATTCGCATAACAGCTTCTTCTTCGCTAATCATTCCTTCATCTACTAAATCACATGCAATTTTGATAGCAGCTGGCGCTGTACGTTTTCCGTTTCTAGTTTGTAAAAAGTAAAGTTTACCTTCTTGAATCGTAAATTCCATATCTTGCATATCTCGATAATGATTTTCTAATTTTTCAGCAAGATTCATAAATTCTTGATAACATTCTGGTAGATCATTAGCTAACTTGGTAATTGGTTGAGGAGTTCTTACACCTGCTACAACATCTTCCCCTTGTGCATTAATTAAATATTCACCATATATGCCTTTTTCTCCAGTACTTGGATTTCTTGTAAAAGCTACCCCTGTTCCAGAAGTTTCACCCATATTTCCAAACACCATGGCTTGAACATTCACTGCCGTTCCCCAATCTCCTGGAATGTCGTTCATTCTTCTGTAAACAATTGCTCTTGGATTATCCCATGAGCGGAATACAGCTTTTACAGCTCCCATTAATTGTTCTATCGGTTCTTGAGGAAATTCTTCTCCGTTTCTATTTTCTTTATAAATATTTTTAAATTTTACGATTAATTCTTTTAAATCATCAGCTGTCAGCTCTGTATCGTAATGAATTCCTTTTTCTTCTTTTAATTCATCAATAATTTTTTCAAAGAAACTTTTTGGAACTTCCATAACGACATCCGAATACATTTGGATAAATCTACGATAAGAATCATAGGCAAATCTAGGATTATTGGTTTTGGTTGCAAACCCTTCTACAGCTTCATCGTTTAAACCTAAATTTAAAATTGTATCCATCATTCCTGGCATTGAAGCTCTTGCTCCACTTCGTACAGAAACTAAAAGCGGATCACTATTATCACCAAATTTTTTTCCTTGTAAATCTTCTAGTTTCTTTAATGCTTCTAAAATTTGAGTTTCTATTTCCTTACTAATTTCTTTACCATCTTCATAGTATTGAGTACAGGCTTCTGTAGTAATGGTAAAACCATTAGGAACAGGTAATCCTAAATTAGCCATTTCTGCTAAATTAGCTCCTTTACCACCAAGTAATTCACGCATATTTGCGTTTCCTTCTTGAAATAAATAAACGTATTTTGTCATTTTTCTTCTCCTTTAATCGTTTTCTCTATTATAACAATCAAAAAAAAATACGACAATGTAATGACGTATTTTTGACAAAAAATGTACATTATACAATTTCTACTTCCAATTTTTTAATTCATTATTTACGATTGTCTTTATGAGCCGATAAGTAAACTTGTCTTAATCTTTCATTAGAAACATGCGTGTATACTTGTGTGGTAGATAAACTAGAATGTCCTAAAAGTTCTTGTACACTTCTTAAATCTGCATCATGGTTTAATAAATGCGTTGCAAAAGTATGACGAAATGTATGAGGCGTAATTTTGTTTTTGATTTCTACTTCTTCAATCACTTGGTTAATAATCTGAGCAATTCTTCTAGTCGTCAAGCTACTACTCTCTTTTGCAACAAACAAATATTCACTTTTTTTACCATTCAATAATTCTTCACGATCTAAAAGATACAAATTTAATGTATCCAAAGTATATTCAC
Organism: uncultured Mycoplasmatota bacterium; assembly: GCA_947574215.1. Taxonomy (GTDB): domain Bacteria; phylum Bacillota_I; class Bacilli_A; order RF39; family UBA660; genus MGBC108787. The sequence goes on from CANPIX010000022.1 coordinate 11,263, forward strand.
CAAAATAAACAATTCGTTCTTTGTTACCTTTTCCTTTTACTCGAATATTTTTTTCAGTTTTATTTACATCTTTTAACTTAATATGTACTAATTCACTTACGCGACAGCCTGTATCATATAGCATTTCTAATAACAACAAATTTCTATTGGTAAAAATAGTTTGTTTGTAATCTTTTTTTTTCGTAAAATCAAGTATGGTAACCATATCCAATTCACTTATATAATTAGGAAGTTTTTTTTCTAATTTAGGATTTCTTATACTTGCAAAAATATTTTTAGATAGTTTATCTACACTTACTAAATAACGATAAAAACCTCGTATAGTGCTAATATTTTTTGCAATACTTCTGCTCTTATACTTCTTGTTATCTAAATATTTTAAATATTCTCTTATTTCCTCTTTATTAATTTTCAAGTAATTTATTTTATTTGTATCTATAAATTCTTTGTATTTATAAAGTTCTATTTCATAGGAGGAGATAGTATTTTGGCTATAATTCAGTTCCACTTTTAAATACTCTAAATATTTTTTAACACCTGCTTCCATACTCTAAATCACTATTTTCTTCTCTCTCATATTCATAAGTTTTCTCATTTTTTCCATAACGTGCTAAATACTTTTTTTGCTCTTCTAAAAATTTTCTGTTTCTTAATAAAACCAATTGTTTTTGCTTAGAAGAAAGAGAAAAATTATTTTGATTCGAAATATCTTCACGATCACAATTGTCATTTTCAATAATTCTACTAAAATATCCCATTTCTAACACCTACTTTATATTTTTATTATATCTAAAGAAGTTGAAAAAAAGCAAGAGAATTTACTCTTCCTTTTCATATTCGCAAGTCGCACATACCACTTTATCTTTCTTTTCCACTAAAAGATTATTGCATTTCGGACATTTTTCACCCGTTGGTTTGTACCAAGAAGCAAAATCACATTTTGGGTAGTTTGTACACCCATAGAAAAATTTTCCTTTACGTGTTCTTTTAGCAACTATTTTACCATCGCATTTTGGACAATCCACTAGTTCTTCAATTTGCTGTTCTTCTTTTTTTATATATTTACAAGTTGGATAGTTGGAACAAGCAATAAATTTTCCATATCGACCATTTCGTATGACAAGTTCACTCCCACATTCCGGACAAATTTCTCCTGTTTTTTCAGCTTCTTTTTTTTCCATTTTATCAAAAGCTTCTTCCACACAAGGTTCAAATTTGTTATAAAACTCACGTAAAACTTTTATGTTATCTGCATCACTTTCAGCAATTTTATCCAAGTCAGTTTCCATAGCACTTGTGTATTCTACGTTTACAATATCACTAAAAAATTCTTGTAATTTGTCTGTAGTTTCAATTCCGATTTCTGTAGGGATCATTTTTTTATCTTCAATGACTACATAACCGCGTTCTTTAATTGTTGCAACAATTGTTGCATAAGTACTTGGTCTCCCAATTCCCAAATTTTCCATTTCTTTAATTAAACTACTCTCTGTATATCTTGGAAGAGGTTTCGTAAAATGTTGTTCTTTTAAGATACAATTAGCAATAATGGTATTACTTTTATAATTTTTAAAGTCTGGCAATAATGTATCTTTTTGTTCTTCGTATTCAGAATAAACTTTTAAATATCCTTCAAATTTTAGTACACTTCCTGTTGTTTTAAACGTATAGCCATTGTTTTCTAAGATAACACTTGTTGTTAAAAAAGTTGCGTTAGCCATTAAAGAAGATAAAGCACGGACATAGATTAAATTGTATAATTTGTATTCATCATTCGTTAAGTATTTTTTAAGACTCTCTGGTGTACGCATAATACTAGTAGGTCTTATCCCTTCATGAGCGTCTTGCATCGATTTGTCTTTTTTTCCTACTTTGACACTTCCAATATAATTGGCACCAAAATTTTTCTTAATGTATTCGTAAGTTTCTGCTACAAAAGTATTGGATACACGTTCAGAATCAGTACGCATATAAGTGATTAATCCAACGGTTTCACTTCCGATATCAATTCCTTCATAAAGTTTTTGAGCAACACGCATCGTTTTAGAAGGTGCAAAATTAATACGATTGGCAGCCATTCTTTGCATAGTAGATGTTTTAAATACAGGTTTTGCACTTTTCGAAGTTTCTGTTTGTTTTACATCTTCTAATTTAAAAGCATTTGATAATTTCTCTAAAATTTCATTCGCTTCTACTTCGCTATGAATCTCTACTTTTTTTCCATGATACTTCTCTAAATCAGCTGTAAAATCTTTAAAGTCCGCCATAATGGTCCAGTACTCTGTTGGGATAAAATCATTAATTTCGCGTTCTCGATCCACTATCAATTTTAATGCAACACTCTGAACTCTTCCTGCACTTTTTCCACCTGTTTTGGATTGCATTAATTTACTTAGACGAAATCCAATGATTCGATCTAGTATTCTTCTTGTCTCTTGACTCTTTACCAAATCTTCATCAATTTTACGTGGATTTTGTATAGCTTCTAATACAACATCTTTAGTAATTTCGTTAAATACCACACGACTATAATTGTCTTCTATATCTAAGGTATCTTTTAAATGCCATGAAATGGCTTCCCCTTCACGGTCAGGGTCAGTTGCTAGATATACAAAACTGGAATTTTTCACATCTTTTTTTAAAGCATTAATGTCCTTTGATTTTCCTTTAATTGGGATATAGTTTGGTTTAAAGTTATTTTCTACATCAACTCCTAAACCAAATTTCCCACTTGTTGCTAAATCTCTAATATGCCCTTTGCTTGATACGACTTTATAATCACTACCTAAGTATTTTTCAATGGTTTTACTTTTAGCTGGCGACTCTACAATGACTAGTTTTTTCATTGATTTCCTTTCTATCATTCTACATGATTTGTATTATTATATTTACTTAAACCATCACTTAAATATTTAAAATAATTAGAAGTAATGGCTAAATTGCTCATTTTTATCATGTTGCTTATTTCTTTATTATATTTCACTATTTCTTCATTAGAATATGTTTCTTCTCCAAAATAATTAATTTTTCCTGTGGTTGCGTTATAATAAGCTTTTTCATTTTCCCACGATCCATCGGCAAATAAAACTCTATTTTTATAAGAATTTACATAAGAGTCTGCTAAAATATCTTCTCCTATATACAAACGCGGATCATAATCCAAATCAAATAAATTGGCTAGAGTTGGAACAATATTCAAATAAGAAGTGTACTGATTAAAACTTTTTCCTTCCATGCCACTATTGTATATGACAAATGGTGTTTTTTCAATATTATTTCTTTCTAATGCATTTGGTAAAACCGTTTCAATATCTTCATCATGCAGTCCATAAGGATAATGATCACCAAATAAAACAATGACTGTATCGTCTAAAATGCCTTTTTCTGTTAATAGTTCCAATAGTCTTGCAAGAGCTAAATCTAATTCTTTTAATTTTGACATGTATCGTTTGGTAGCTAATGAATAGCCAGTGTCCTTAAACAAGTCCAAATATTTATCTCCATATTCACTTGATACATAATAAGGCTGATGACTTGTTACTGAAGTCATCCAAGCCATAAATGGTTTTGTAGTATCAATATGCTCCATACTACGTTCCATAAGTAAAATATCGCTTGGCCATTCTTTGTATTCCCATGTATATGGGATTTTTAAATCTTTAACCCCATAAAAAGCGCCACTTCCCATATTTTTATGAATAGTAGAACGGAAATAATACGTTTCATCGTAATTGTGATAAGAAGAAGTTTGGTAACCAGCTTTGTTAAATATACCAAAAATACTTTCTGGATAAATATTATCTTTATAGGTATTTGCTGTACACGTTCTATAAATACTAAATAAACTTACCATCCCACTCATTTCGTTGTTTCCTGTTGCACAAGAATTTCTAGGAGAATAATTATTGGTAAAACCATATCCTTCAGTATACATTTTATAAAAGGTTGGGTAATATTCTGGATTTATAAAAATTTCTCCAACACTTTCCATCATAATGACAATTAAATTTTTACCTGCAAACTTCCCAGTGTACTCATTTTTATCGGTAATGGTTCGATTCATAAAATAACTGTTCAAGGTTTTATGGTTTTTATTTGTTGTTTCGTTATTTAATTCTACCCATTTGGTGTCATCAATTACTCTTGAATAATCTGTAACTTCGGTAGGTTGTTCTTCTTGACTAAAATCAATAAATTCATCTGTATGAGAAGCAAAAAGCGTTGTTTTCACATCCAAAATACCAAAAACACTGGTTCCGAATTGATTGACACTAATATTTGGATTTTCAGGTTTTTTAAATAAAGATTTGGTACTTTCTAATTGTAGTTCATTTTGCATAAATGGAATGCTTAACGTTTGGTAATAAAATACATACAAAATTCCTATAACGATTAAAGCTAAAAAAGCACTTCTTCTATTTGTTCTTTTCATAAAGATACTCGTTTCTTCTTTATAATATTCTTCAAACAATTTTTGCTCTAAAAAAAATTTATAAACTACATAAAAAACAAAAGGAAGTAACATTAACCAAAAAACGGCATCAAAAGAAGCAAAATAATCGGCGATATATTCTTTTACGGCTCCTAGTTGACTACTCGTTCCAATTGAAATATAAACACCTAAAAAGTTCATAAATCCTGCTTGTAAAATTGTATAAATCGTTGCTAAAAGTAGAACTGCGCAACTTATTATTTTACCTACAAGTTCATTTAAAAAACAAGTAAGACAACAAATAAACATCGCTAGGATATTACAACTTAAAAAAATACGGAATACAGCCCAATCAAATATAGGCATTTCTGACATTAAGCGAAATAATATTTCCAATAAAAATAAAGGGAGTAAAAACGATATATAATTTTTTATGAGTTTATTTTTAGTTAACTTCTTCATAAACTTTTTCACCTTTCTTAATTAAATCATGAACTGGCTTATATGTAAATCTGTAATTTTTTAAAGGACCATATTTTTGTAAACATTCTAAATGAAGTTTTGTTGGATATCCTTTGTGTTTGTCAAAATGATATTTTGGATGTTTTTTATGGAGTTCATACATCATTTCATCTCGAGTCACTTTTGCGATAACACTTGCTGCCGCAATGGATAGAGATAACGCATCTCCATGAATAATACTAGTACTAGGAATATCTAAAGGTAGTTTCATGGCATCAATTAATACATGTTCTGGTTTTACACTTAAATTTTTTAACGCTTCTAACATTGCCAATTTACTAGCTTCATAAATATTTACTTGATCAATGATTTTTGCATCAATTATTCCAATTCCAATAGAAATAGCATCTTTTTTTAAAATATCATAAAAGTTATTTCGCTTCTTTTCACTTAATTGCTTGGAATCGTTAAGCCCTTCTAAAAGATAATTTTCTGGAAGTATTACGGCAGCTGCAACAACAGGACCTACAAGAGGTCCACGACCTACTTCATCAACACCAGCTATTAATTTTATGTTTTGTTCATAGAGTTCTTGTTCATATTTTAATAAGTTCACTTCCGATTTTACCACTACTTTGCACCTCATATCACATTCTACCATAATTTTTAAAAATGGTTACAAAGAAATTGATTTTTGGATAAAAAAAAGTAAACTAGATTTACTATCGATCAAATGTAATCCCTTTAATATATTCCATTTTTACATCGTTTAGTATTTTCTTACTTACCCGATCGTAATCCACTTCTCCATTTTTAATTGCTCCCATATTTTTACCAATCTTTTCATAAACAAGCGCTACATCATCTATTTCATTAATATTGTATCTTTCTTTTAAAATATTTGGATAGTATTCGTATAGCATTTTTAAAATATAGACTGCAACTTCATCGATGGGTAAAATTTCTTGTTTAATACTTGTCATAGAGGCCAAATTTAAAGCAACTTTTTCTTCATTTAATTTTGGCCAAAGAATACCTGGTGTATCCAAAAGAGAAATATTATAAGTTGTCTTTAACCATTTTACTTGTTTTGTAACTCCAGGATTGTTTCCAACATCTGCTACATGACGATTGGCAATTTTATTAATTAATGTACTTTTTCCAACATTAGGAATACCAATTACTAAGGCATGAATTTCTTTTTGCTTCATTCCTTTATCTTCTCGTTTGGCTTGTGTTTTTTCCATAATTTTATGCGTTTCTTCAATAATTTTTTTGTAATCGTTATCGTTATTTAAATCAACCAATAAAACTTTTGTGTCTAAATTTTCGTAATATTTTATCCATTTTTCGGTAATTTTTATATCACATAAATCTTTTTTTGTCATAATTAGAAGTTTTGGTTTATTTCTAATTAAATCATATATATCCTTTATTTTAGAAGAATAAGGAATTCTTGCATCTACTAATTCATAAACAATATCAATTAAAGAATATTTTTCGCTAACCAATCTTCTAGTTTTAGCCATATGTCCTGGATACCAGTTGATTGTCGTATTTTGTCGATTATTGTCCATTTATATCACTTCCTTTATTTATTACATAACTTTTTTTATTTCATCATTTTTACATAAGAACCATCTAGATATTTTTTTATCAAATAATTTATATTTTTCAACATTAAATTCCTGTTTATTTGATAAAATGTGTCCTATAGAGCACCCATTCACACTTAAATAATTAGTATTATAAAAATTATTCTTTATATAAAAATCTAATCTTTTTTTTCTAATTATACAATCATCATATTTTTCGTTTATCTCATCTATATTTAAATATATTTCATTATCCTTGTTATTACTTAAATACCATTTCAATAAATAAGTGCCTATTCCTTTATTTCTATATTTTTCTTTTACTGCTAAATACAAAATAAATTTTTGACTATTATCATTAATCAAATATATAAATGCCACAACTTCATTTTTAATTAATAACATATACATATTAGCTCTTTTAAAAATTATATTTACTAATAAAATCATTATGGAAAATCTATTTTCTTTATCAAAACAATTTAAATATATTTTTTTGATATCTTGATACTTAGTAATAGTAAATTTTTTTATTTCATAGTTCATTTTTTCATCTCCTTTTCTTTAATTTTTACTAAATATGTAAAAACTCATTTTAAAGAAATCCTTTATTTATAATGTTTTAACTATGGTTTTACATAAATCCCGATATCCCAGTTTATATTTGTCGAATTTTGTCGATTGTCCATTATTCTCACTTCCTATCTTCTATCACTCTTACTTCTATGCCAACAACTCCATATTTACCTTGTTCTTCTTTAGAATAATATTTTTCCATATCTTTAGGATTTGCAATATCATTTTTATCATATCCCTTTGATACTTTATCAAAATATTTATATAATTCATCAAAATTTGAATATTTGTATAATCTTACTATTTCAACCATTATGACTTCTAATGTTGTTGTATTTGTAAACTCTATCAAATCTTTTTCCTTTAGCTGTTGTCTTTTTTCATCATTTAATCGCAATTCTATGGTTTTTGTTCCATCTTTTATACGATTTAAATGGGGCATTATTTAAATTCATATTATGTGTTGTTTTCATACTTATCCTCCACAATTAATTATTTTTTAATTTTCGTAATCATAATCCCATAAGCTTAATTTACCATTTACTTCAATAGGATTTATTTTTTCAATATTTTCTATTTTAAATCCATATCCGTCCCAGTCACCTTTATTAATTAATACCTTATATACAACAGGATCTTTTTTACACATTTTTTGTGCAAATTCTTCATCAACATATATGCAGTCTGTAATAATTGCTTTTGCAATTATTTGACCAACAGGATATTCTAAATTTAAATGTTTGAATCTATTCATTGCTTTTTTATCTATACTTTTACCAACGTGAATTAATATATCTCCACGATATTTAGTTTTCCAAGTTCTAAATTCATATTCTTTATAGCCTTCAGCAATTAATGTTGCCCATGGTTGCTTTATAGTTATAACTTTCATTTTTACCTCCATTAATTTTTTCATTCATCTATACAAATTCTTCAAAACATTAGTTAGACAATCTTCTGCAGTTAAATTACTATTTTCTGAAAATCTTATTCTTACTAATTTCCCATTTACTTTAAATATATAAGGATTTTTTGTTTTCATTAAAAACGCCAATTTTCTTTCATTACTAGGCTTTCTTCTGTCTATTTTTATATCTGTTATTTCATCTACATCTTCTAATTTTACATCATCAAGATTTACATTTCTACATCTTTCTAATTTTTCTGCTAATTCTTTAATATTATATTTATTCATAAAATCACACTCC
>CANPIX010000023.1 GCA_947574215.1 uncultured Mycoplasmatota bacterium
ATTTTGATAGGTTTTACTTTCGTCTTCTAGAATGACTGCATTGGCCCATCTTTTGCTTTCATATTTATACCATTCTTCTTTTGTATTGGCTTTGGTTACTTTTCCGTTTTCATCGATTTTTACTGGTATTAGATTTTCTTTAAGTACTGGGTCTGCTCCTTTTAGAAGACTTTCTTTGTAGTTTTTGATTTCTCCTTCATATCCAAATTCTATTGTAAATTCTTTTCCTTGTTCACTGTTTTGGTCTTTTGTTTCGTCATTTATATATTCGATTAGTATGTAATACGTTGTGTTCGTTTCATACGTTACTTCCATTCCTATTTTTTCTACTTGTTCATTAGTAAAGATTCCTTCTTTTATTACTTCTCCTAATTCACTCGTTTCACATTCCATTTCTTCATAGTATTTTCCTTCATTTGTTATTTCTTTTGCTTCTTTACATAAACTACTTGCTTCTATTTGACTATTTTCTACTTTATAGATTTTATATTTCACATGGTTTGGAAAGTCCTCTATATGAGGCGTTAGGGTGATCTCAAAGGGGATGGGTGTGGATTGTTCCCCTCCTTTTCCTTTTACGGTGATTGTTTTCATTACTTTATGACCTGGTAACATTCCGTTTGAGTTTACTTGATTTCCATAGTCCATTGTTACTTCTACTAATTCAGCTGTACTCATTGTTGTTGTTTTATTTTCTTCTTTTTTATTTTCTATGTTGGCTGTATAAAAGGCATAGGAAGTACTTCCTAGTATATACAGTAATGCGATCACTCCTATACTTATAGAAAGTATCACTTCTTTTTTTATTTTTTTCTCTTTCATTTTCTATGCCTCTTTTCTATTTTAATAGTATCATATTTTCTTTTGTTTTAACAGGGATTTCTTGTTTTACGACATAAAAAAAATCAGTCTATTTTCTAGACCGACTTTTTTTATTTTATTCTAATTCTTTTACATTTTTAGATAATTTGCGTCTTTACTTAAACCTGGCATTGTTAAAATATTTCCGCAAAAAATAGTTATGAATCCTGCTCCACTAAATAATTTAATATTTTTAACCGTCATAGTAAAATCTTTTGGAAAACCTAGTAGATTAGCATTATCTGTGATGGAATATTGTGTTTTAGCAACGCAAATGGGTAAATTTTTAAATCGACTTTTTCCAAGTAATTTTAAGTTTTCTAATGTATCTACTGTAAAAATCACCTTTTTCGCACCATAACTTTTTTGACAAAATTTTTCGATTTTTTCTTTTAAATCTTCTTCATTTTTATAAGTATATGAAATCTCTTTAGGTTTTTTTGGGGTAATTTCTATCACTTTTTTTGCCATATCCAATGAACCATTACTACCTTCTAAATATCCTGTGCTTATACAAAATAGAACATTGTACTGTTCCACAAATTTTTTTACATAAAAAATTTCATCATTTAAATCACATTCATGTTTATTCAAAACAACAACTAAGTTTTCGGTATAATTTTGAAGATTTAAAATATGGTATTTTAAATTTTCAATTCCGCTTTCTAAACTTCCATTTCCATTGTATTTTAAACTTTGAATAGTGGTATTTAAGATCACAGCGTCTGGAAGCAAATCATTATTATTTCTGACAACAATATCATAAAATTTTAATGCTCCCATATCGCTTCCAAAACCAGCCTCCACTACAGTATATTGAAAATTTTGAAGACCATATTTTGTAGAAACAATACTATTAGTTCCATGAGCAATATTGGCAAAAGGGCCTCCATGAACAAGCGCTAAATTGTTTTCCAACGTTTTTACTAAATTGGGTTTTATAGCATTTTTAAGTAAAAGAAACAAAGCGTTTACACAATGTAGTTCTTTAGCAAATACTTCCTCTCCTTCAAAAGTATACCCCACTAAAATATTTCCTAAACGAACTTTTAAATCTTCTTCATTTTTAGCTAAACAAAGAATGGCCATAATTTCAGAAGCAGTACTAATTGTAAAATGAACCAGTTCATTGTTAATAGTGAGTGATCTTAAACTTCGATCATTTAAGTCCAAACATCTTTCGTGTTTAATCTTGGAAGGATCAATATTTAATTCATTACCATGAAATATATGATTATCAATTATAGCAGAAAGTAAATTATTGGCGGTTGTAACAGCATGTATATCTCCTGTAAAGTGAAGATTAATTTCTTCTTCTGGAACTACTTTAGCACATCCACCACCACAGGCTCCGCCTTTTACTCCAAAAACAGGTCCTAAAGAAGGTTCGCGTAATGCCACTACACTTTTATAACCTAACTTATTTAAAGCATCGCTTAAACTAATAGCTAATGTTGTTTTTCCTTCCCCATATTTTGTAGGGGAAGTCGAAGTAACTAAGATAAGTTTTCCTCTTTCTTTCTTTTCAATCTTATTTTTTACTTTAGCAATATTTTCTCCATAAAAACAAAAACTATTTTCTAAAAATCCATTTTGAATTAAAATTTCCTTTAAATTTATGGTACTCACTCTCCTTCTTATTTTTTATTTAAAAAGGCATTTTCATATTCCCAGAACTTACCATTTTCATCATTTTCTTCATTTCTTCAAATTGTTTTAATAATCGATTAACTTCTTCTACACTTCTACCACTACCACGAGCGATTCTTTGTTTTCTCGTCGCTTTTAAACAATCTGGATGGCGTCTTTCATAAGATGTCATAGATAAGATGATGGCTTCTACATGGGCCATATCTTTTGGATCAATATTTACATTCTGAATTCCCATTTTACGTGCACCTGGAAGCATTTTCAATAAATTTTCTAAAGGTCCTAATTTTTTTATTTGTTTTAAAGTAGCTAAAAAATCTTCTAAATCAAAGGTACCCTTTTTCATCTTTTTAGCTGTATCCATCGCTTCTTTTTCGTCAATTACGTTTTCCACTTTATCCACAATGGATAAAATATCACCCATATCTAAGATTCGGTTGGCCATACGTTCTGGATAAAATTCACTTAAACCATCTAATTTTTCACTATCACCAACAAATTTAATTGGAATATTGGTTAAATGCCTTACAGATAATGCCACTCCACCTTTCGTATTACCATCTAACTTAGTAAGGATAGTTCCTGTTAAAGAAAGGGCATCATTAAATCCATTAATAACATGAATTGCATCTTGACCCATCATGGCATCAATTACTAAAATTGTCTCCTGTGGATTGACTTCATTCGTAATATCTTTTAATTCTTGCATTAAAGTTTCATCTATTTGTAAACGTCCAGCTGTATCAATAATAATATAATCTTTTTTAGATTCGCGAGCATAAGCTAATGCATCTTTCACTATTTTGACAGGATTTTCTTTTCCTTCTGTAAACACTTCAATTCCTAAACTTTTACCAATCGTTTCTAGCTGTAAAATCGCAGCGGGTCTGTAAATATCACAAGCAACTAATAGTGGATTTTTAGCTTGTTTTTTTCTTAAAAAATTAGCAAGTTTTCCAGCTGTTGTTGTTTTACCACTACCTTGTAATCCCACAAGCATTAAAATTGTAGGATTTTTGCTAGTTTCAAGTGGTACATAATCTCCACCAAGCAAAGAAATAAGTTCATCTTTCACTATCTTTAGGAACAATTCATCTGGTTTTAGACTTTTTCCTACATCCATTCCCAAAGCTTTTTCTTTAATGTTTGCAATGAATTCTTTTACCACAACATAATTTACATCGGCTTCTAAAAGTGCCATACGTATTTCTCGTAAAGCTTCACTAATATTTTCTTCCGTAATTTTTCCAAGTCCACGAATATTTTTAATAGCGTTTGATAAACGATCCCCCATATATTCAAACATAATGTATCACCTTTTCTATTTTAATACGTTTTGTATTTTTTCTTTTAACTTTGTATCTTCTAATTTTTCTAAAATTGCTTCTACTGCATTGAGCTTGCTTAAAAATTCTAACTTTTCTTCAAATCCATCTAATTTTTGGTTAATAATTTTAATAGCATTTCCTATAGCGCTTTTACTAACAAAGCGTAAATCAGCAATTTCTTGCAAAGATAAATCTTCTTCATAAAACAAGCCGAAAATCTCTTTTTCTCGTTCATTTAGTAAATTGCCATACAAATCAAACAATTTATTGTAATGAATGTATTCTTCTGTTCGGTTCATTTTATATCATATCCTTAAATAAACCATAAATATATTCTTCTATATCAAACGTTTGTAAATCTTCCATCTTTTCTCCAAGACCTATAAATTTGACAGGTAAATCCACTTCTTCTTTAATCGCTAGAACGATTCCACCTTTAGCGGTTCCATCTAGTTTTGTTAATACAATACCTGTAATATTAGTAATTTCTTTAAAAGCTTTGGCTTGCATAATTCCGTTTTGACCAGTGGATGCATCTACAACAAGTAAAGTTTCATGAGGGGCCCCAGGAATAATTCGCTCTATGACTTTATTTATTTTTTCTAGTTCTTTCATCAGATTCACTTTATTTTGTAATCTTCCCGCTGTATCAATAAAAACAATTTCTGCGTTTTCTTGTTTTGCAAATTCAAGTCCATCATATATTACTCCAGCTGGATCCACACTATCTTTACCATAAAACAAAGAACCTGTTTTTTCTGCCCAAATTTTAAGTTGTTCAACAGCCCCCGCACGAAACGTATCTCCTGCAATCATCAATACTTTTTTATTTTTATACTTATGTGCTAGTTTTGCAATTGTTGTCGTTTTTCCGACTCCATTTACTCCTACCATTAAAATTATAGTTGGACCATTTTCATTTTTATGGACTTTAGTGCTTAATGACTCATTGTTAACATAAATAATAAAAAGTTCATCTACAATTACTTCCATTAAATATTTGGTATCTACAATGTTTTCCTTTTTAACACGATCTCTTAATTTATCCATAAATTTAAAAACTGTGTTTACACCAATGTCTGCAGAAATTAACAAATCTTCTAATTCTTCAAAATAATCATCACTTACTTTAGTATATTTAATACCTAGTAAACTCAATTTAGAAACAAACTCATCTCTTGTTTTTTGAAGTCCTTTATCATAACTTTCTATACTCTCTTTGTTTTCTTCTTTTGTTTTCACAACTATGTTTTTTAATTTATCAAATAATCCCATGAAAACCCTCCTAATTATTGCAACTTGTATCGCTTACAAAAGCCTTATATTCACTAGTAACACCATCATTGTAACGATAGACAATAACTTCATCTTCTCTATTACAAAATCCTCGACCATCTTCAAAAATACCTTCATCTAATAATTTTTGTATTTTTATTTTTTTAGTACAAGACGTATTGGAATTCAAATTTGAAATATTCTTATTTTCATACACTTCTTTTGAAAAAGCAACACTACAAGTGTCCAAATGAACGCTTTCCAAAACATAACTTAAAGCCGCTTCTGCTAAATTATTTCTAACTTCGCTAGCCATTTTTTTTCTTGAATTATTCATAACACTAAAAATTGTACTACTTGCAAAAGTAATTACTACAGCAAGTACCACCATAACGCCTAAAAGTTCAACTAATGTAAACCCACTATTTCTTTTCATTTTATTCATTCACCTATCCCAATTATAACACATTAGAGTAGACAAACAAGAGAAAATGCGCTATAATGCCTTATAGAAAAAAACTTTATTTTTTTATTTTGAAAGGAAAAAGATTTATGAAAGAAGATAGTACTTTTACGTCTATCACCGCTTTAGGTGGCTTAGGTGAAGTCGGCAAAAATATGTATGTAGTCACGCACAAAAATGAAATTTTAATTGTGGATGCTGGAGTTATGTTTCCTACAGAAGATTTACTGGGTGTAGACGCTGTAATACAAGATTTTACCTATCTAAAACAAAATGAAGATAAAATTATAGGATTAGTTATTACTCATGGTCACGAAGATCACATCGGAGGAATACCTTATCTTTTACAAAGTATTCGTATACCAAAAATTTACGCAGCGAAAATTGCTGCAGATTTAATTCAAAAAAAACTTGTGGAGCACAACCAAACATTTCAAGAAGTAGAAATTGTTACTAATGAAACAATTATTAAAACCAAATATTTTGAAATGGAATTTGTAAACACAACACATTCAATACCTGACTCTTATGCGATTGCTATTCATACACCAAATGGTACAATCTTTGAAACAGGAGATTTTAAATTCGACTTAACACCTATTGGCCCTGCTCCCGATTTACACAAAATGGCTCGTATTAGTGAAAATGGTGTGAAAATTATGATGAGTGATTCAACAAATTCATTATCTCCTGGTTTTTCTACTAGTGAAAATGTCGTTGATGAAGCTTTAGAAAATATCATTAATAAGCACCCCGCTCGAATTATTATCGCCACCTTTGCTTCTAATATATATCGTATTAAACACATTGCAGAAACTTGTAAAAAACATGGTCGTAAAATAGTGGTTTTTGGAAGAAGTATGGAAACGATTGTAGAACTTGCTTTAAATAATGGGCTTATCGAAGATAGAAATATTTTTGTAGAATTCAACCAAACAAAATCTTTAAAGAAAAATGAAATTTGTATTTTATGTACTGGCTCACAAGGAGAACCACTTGCAGCTTTATCTAGGATTGCGAATGGAACACACAAACAAATTACTTTGGTTCCTGATGATTTGGTCGTATTTTCATCTAACCCTATTCCTGGAAACGCCAGCAGTGTCAATAGAGTAATTAATAAACTTTATTTAAAAGGCGTTCAAGTATTTACCAATAGCGAATTTAGCGATATTCATGCTTCTGGTCATGGGAAACAAGAAGAACAAAAATTAATGTTGCGTTTAATAAAACCAGAATATTTCATGCCATGTCACGGAGAATATCGAATGCTAAAAAAACATGCAGAACTTGGAGAAGCTTGCGGAATTCCAAAAGAAAATATTTTTATATGCAAAAATGGAGATACGATTATTTTAGACAAAAACGGTGCTCATAAGGGAAATACAGTTCAAGCAGGAGATGTATACGTAGATGGTTCACGTATTGGGGATATTGGTAGTGTTGTTATTAAAGATCGAAAACTTATGAGTAACGATGGAATTTTGCTTACCATATTAAATATCAATCCATTTACCAAAAAGTTATTGATCAAACCGAATGTAACCACAAGAGGATTTGTTATGGTAAATGAAAACGGAGAGCTTATTAATCAAATTGAAAGAAAAGTCACTCATATTGTAAACAGCTCTTTAGAAAACAACGCTTATAGTTATACAGACTTGAGAAATCAAATTATTTTGGAATTACATCCTTTTATTAGTGAATTAACAGGAAGACATCCTATCATTTTACCTGTTATTATGGAAGTAAAAGAAAACAATAAATAACCACGCCTAAAAGACGTGGTTTTCACATGGCCTATAAGGCCAAAATACCAACAAGCCCGCAAATGAAGGCTTGCTTTCACTTTGTTCAAGCCCTATGTAATGACTACTTCAGTTTACCCTTGAAAGGGTTTATGTATTCCTTTTTGGTTAATTTATCTTGTATCATATCTTCATTCTCTTGCTCTCTTATGTACTTTCTTATTGTTGCTTCATTTAATCCTACTGTACTTACATAATACCCTGTTGCCCAAAAGTTTCTGTTTCCAAACTTATATTTCAAATTTGTATGTTTTTCAAATACCATTAGACTACTTTTTCCTTTCAAATACCCCATAAAATACGATACGCTCATTTTTGGTGGTATTTCTACTAGTAAATGGACATGGTCTGGCATCATATGCCCTTCTATTATTTCTACTCCTTTCCACTTACATAAGTCTTGTATATATTTTTGTATATCTGCTCTTAACTTATTATAGATTACCTTTCTTCTAAATTTTGGTATAAACACAATGTGATACTTGCACATATATTTTGTATGTGCTAAACTTTTAGCCATGACATCTCTCCTTTCATGCTTAATATTGGGCCTGAACAGCCATATTATAGCATGCGAGATGTCATTTTGCTGAAAGCACATTAACTCCACTAGCTTAGCTAGTGGTTTTTTGTGACTTGCCCTTAGCAAGTCACACCCTTAAAAGTTAATAAAAAAATAGACATACTGTCTACTTTAATCTCTTGAATTTCCAAATATTCTTAATAAATCCAAGAAAATATTAATATAATCCAAATATAAATTTAAGGCCCCTATAATACTTAGATTATCTTCTGGTATTAATTCTTCTTCATTTAAACGTTTAATTTTTTGCACATCATACGCAGTAAAACCAATAAATACTAAAATGCTAATTATAGAAACGATTAAATCAAATGAATTGCTATTTACAAACAAATTAATTATAAAACAAATTATAATTGCAAATAATGCCATCATCAAATAGGTTCCTAGTTTTGTTAAGTCCAGTTTTGTGTAATAACCTATTAATCCAAACACTAAAAATATAATTGCTGTAAGTAAAAAAACATATAATATTGATGTTAATTCATTATTTTATTTAAATAACTTTTCGACCGCTATCTTCAAAATTTATTATGTTTATATCAAAATTACCTGTCATTTTAGCATTAACGAGATACTTATTAATAGTTTCATTTATAACTACTAGTTCACTATATTTTATCTCAATCAAAGTTTTATCTCTTAATTGTAAAAATTCTTCAAGAGTTATTCCAAAATCAAACAAATTAGTATTTATTTGATCTATTAAAGCCATAGAATTTAAAATTTTTTCAATACTTTCTAATGGAATTACATCCTTATTTGTATGACGTTTTGCTAAATATTCTTGAA
Source organism: uncultured Mycoplasmatota bacterium (assembly GCA_947574215.1). GTDB lineage: Bacteria > Bacillota_I > Bacilli_A > RF39 > UBA660 > MGBC108787. Next base: position 8,761 of record CANPIX010000023.1, read on the forward strand.
AATCTATCCCTCTTTTTTCTACTTCTTCTTGGCATTGATATAATTTTTGCATAAATTCTGGCTTTTTTCTTTCTTCTCTTACTTCTTTCTCAAGTTCAAATAAGCTTGATTTTATTTTTTCTTTCTTATCATAAAAATAATAAAATATGGTGGAAGGTATTATTTCTGAAGAATATGAACTATTTAAAACGTTTTCTTTTTCTTTTTTGATTGTTTTATTATATTTATTAAATTCTAGTTCTATCTCATCTAAAAATTTTAGATATTCTTCACGTTCTTTATTAAATACCTGTTCTTCATTAAATTTTTTCCACAGATTTCTTAATTCTTTTTCGATATCATATTTTCTATTTAAAAAATAAGAAGTAGGCAATTTGAGTGCCTGATAGTATGAAATATTTAAAACACATTCTCTTTCTTTTTTTATTGTTTTTTTATGTTTATTAAATTCTGGCTCCATATTATCTAAAAATTTAAGATACCCTTTTCTTTCTTTATCAAATTCTTCTAACCGTTGTAAATCCCTTTCTATTTTTACTTTATTTGTATAAAAATTATCATAATCAAGTATAGACCAAGTAGAATTAAGTGCATTTTTCCTTGCTGCATTTAAATTCAAGCCATATTTATTAAACTTTGGTTCTATTTCATCTAAAAACCTTAAATATTCCTCACGCTTTTTATTAAATCTTTTTATATCATTGCCAAATAAACCACTAATGATATCATCTGCCACATTATCATCTCGGTAAGAGATATTTTCAGTAGAGTTTATTTCATTATCATATTGTTGTTTTTTAATAGGATTACTTAGAACACTATATGCCTCGTTAATCTTTTTTAATTTATTTTCCGCATCTGGATTACCAGCATTATTGTCGGGATGATACTTTTTTACTAATTTTTTGTAAGAATTTTTTATTTCTTCATAGGAAGCCGCTCTTGATAATTCTAAATCTTGATAATAATTTTTTCCCATAAATATTACATCCTTTCTCATTATGCAATATAACAAATTATTTAAAATTTTTGGATATTTGTATATTTTTAGTTACAACAGGATATGGGAATGCACCACGAAATTAATCTCAAAACTGCACCACCAACCATTTTTGCACTTGCAAAAAGAACTTTTTTATACGTTTTAAGGTTCTAACTTTTTAATAAATGTTATTTCAGTTAAAATTTATTATTATTTTTATTATAGTTTATTTTTCTTTTCTACACAATAAAAAAAATTTTTTTTATTCCTTTACTAAACGATTTAACTCAATAGCGTATTCCATTGGCAATTCTTTTTTAAAATCAGAAATAAAACCTGTAATAATAAGCTCTTTTGCTCTATCCTCTGTTAAACCTTTACTCATAAGATAAAACAATTTCTCTTCATCCACTTTAGAAACACTCGCTTCATGAGAAATTTTAGAAACATTATTTTCTACAACGTTGGTAGGATAAGTATCACTTCTAGATAACTCATCAATCAAAATAGTATCACATTTTACTTCCGCTATACTCCCTAAGGCGTCTTTTGTAATTCTAGTCGTTCCACGATAATTAGCAATTCCACCCTTTTCTGCAATTGACCTACTTAAAATATTACTCTTAGTATATTTCCCTAAATGAATCATTTTTGCACCAGCGTCTAAAACTTGACCATTTTTTGCATAGGCTACACTAACTGAATTTCCTACTGCGTAATCCCCTTTTAAAATACAACAAGGATACTTCATTGTTACCTTACTACCGATATTACCATCAATCCATTCCATTTTTCCTGATTGCTCTACAATAGCCCTTTTGGTAACCAAGTTATAAACATCAGTACTCCAATTTTGAATCGTTGAATAACGCATACTTGCTTGTTCTTTTACATAAATTTCAACAACTCCAGCATGAAGAGAATTGCTGGAATAACTTCTAGCTGTACATCCTTCAATATATTCTAAATTCGATCTTTCCTCTACCACAATAATGGTTCTTTCAAATTGTCCTAAACTTTCAGTATCAATTCGAAAGTAACTTTGCAAAGGACGATCAAGAATGGTGTCAGAAGGAATATAAATAAAAGTTCCCCCACTCCATACGGCTCCATTCAAGGCAGTATATTTATTCTCATCATATTTTACCAATTGATTAAAATATTTTTTAAAAAGTTCAGGATACATTTGAAGGGCTTCATCGGTGCTTAAAAAAATAATATCTTTATCCGTTTTTTGTTTATGATAAACAACTTCACTTTCATATTGATTAGAAACACCATCTAAATATTTTTCTTCAGCTTCGATTACTCCCAAATTGCAAAAAGTATTTTTTACTTTTTTAGATACTTGATTCCAATCATTTTTATATTTTTCATGTTCACTTTTATAATAAACTATTTCGTCAAAAGAAAAATCGATATTAGGACCAAATGTAGGATTTTCTAATTCTAAAAATTTTTCATAAGATTTCAGGCGAAATTCCAACATCCAATCTGGCTCTTTTTTATTTTTAGAAAGCGCAATTATAAATTCTTTAGATAGTTTTTTTTTCATAGACATCACAATTGCATTATACAACAAAACATTTTTTTAAACAATTGAATTCCTTCTAGTTGTTTGCTATAATAATAACATAATTATAAGGAGGATAACATGAGTAGCAACGAAAATGAAAAAAGAAATGCTGCTTATGTAGCATTATGGAAAGAAAAAAATCCTAAACTGGCAGAAATTAAAATAGAAGGAAATTTTTTACTTTATCAAAATGAAAAAATAGATCTTAAAAATATTTATATGCAAGATATTTTGATCAATCCAAACACTTTTAAAGCAATTGAAACTATAGAAGCATCGGATTTGTTTACTTTAATTAAATTACACAGTTATGCCATCCAAGTAAAAGAAAAATATTTAATAGAAAAAATGAGGAGATTCAAAGAGTATGAATACTGAACTTATACCACAAATTGTTACGCCACAAGATTATTTTCAAATTTTAAGCAAAGAAGAAAATTTAACACCTAAAGAAAGAAGCCAAAAAATGTTATTTGAAAACTTTATTGCTAATTGTGAAAAAAATAGAAATTTGCTTTCTCCCGCAGTTGAAGATGTTTATTTAGAATACCAAAAAGAATTAGAAAAACTATACAATAATTCTAACTTGGTTAAGAAAGAAAAACAAAATATAATAAATTTTGATTTAAGAAAAGAAGAACAAAAAGAATATACTCGAAAACTTACAAACAAAGCGGGATATATAAATGCAACCATTATTTTGGTTATGATTTTAAACATTGGTTTTATAATTGCCATGGCTCTTTTAGGAAATAAATAAAAAACAATTATTTAAATTTTTTTAAACTTTATATTTTTGAGTTTTATCTGTTTAAAACAATAAATTTTTAATATTTTTTATAAAAATTAAAAAAGAAGCTTTTTACTTAGCTTCTACTATTAATTTAATAGCTGTTTTTTGTTCTCCATTAATAACAATATCACTAAATGCAGGAACAACTACCAAATTTTCTCCACTTGGCGCAACAAATCCACGAGCAATAGCTACGGCTTTAATGGCTTGATTTAAACTTCCGGCACCAATAGTTTGTATTTCTACACTACCTTTTTCACGATATATATTCGCAATCGCTCCTGCCACCTTACTAGGGTTTGATTTTGATGATACTTTTAATATTTCCATAATTCCTCCTTCAATTTATATAGTAAACTATATGAAGTTAGAGAAGAAAAAATACTCAGGATTCTTCAATAAAATTATTACTTTTGTGGGGCTCATCAAACAATAAATCACGATAATTCTGTTGTCTTAATGCTTCATAAATCATAATCGCTACCGTATTTGATAAATTTAAAGCACGCACCTTATTAGTCATTGGCATACGCATACAATTTTCAATGTAAGGTTTTAAAATTTGTGGAGGGATTCCAGTGCTTTCTTTACCAAAAAAGAAATAAATATTTTCGTTTTTATTGCTATAATCAAAACTCGTATGCGGTTTATGACCATATCTAGTTAAAAAATAATAAGTTCCTTCATTCTTAGAAAAAAAGTCTTCAATATTTTCATACACCGTATAATCACAGTGTTCAATGTAATTTACTCCACTACGTTTGATATATTTTTCGTCTAGCGAAAAACCTAGAGGCTTAATCAAATGTAATTTTGTATCTGTTGCAACACAAGTACGCATGATATTTCCTGTATTTCCAGGTATTTCTGGTTCAAATAAAACAACGTTTAACATATAAATTCTCCTTTAAATTATTGGTGTTAATATATGGAATACGTCTTGAAATAAAACACCTAACAAAATTAAAACTAAAGGTAGATAATAACGTACGAATACAAATAAATGTTCACGATTGTAATTCATTATTCCAATTTTACCTTAACACCATTCATAAAACTTAGTATTTTCTTTATCCTTTGTCTTTAAATTGATAATGAGACAAGACACAACCATTACAAGTTTCTTCAAAAACGATATAAATAAGACCTAAGATAGCTACATATTTCTAACTTAATCAAGTCCAAATTGCTAAAAAAGATAGCATGATGATAAGATGGACTACGACAATTAATTTTTTTAACATACTACTCACCCATTCCATTATAACATGCAAAGAAAAAAAGGCCTAGTAGCCTTTCTTATTTATTTAGTACCTCACTATGACTTCCGGTATTTATCAATAACAAAATTAATTCTTGTTCATAATAACGATAGACAAGTAACCAATCTGGTTCAATGTGGCACTCCCCACAATCCGTATAATATTTATCATTTACTAAATTATGATTTTTATATTTTAATTCTAATTCTTCTTTATTGGCAAGTTTTATAACTAAAGTTTCTAATTTTGCAATACTTTTACCCTGTTTACTTATTTTCTTTAATTTTTTCTTAAAATCAGAAGTAGCATGAATTTCCTATATTGTTTTTACTTTTAAATCAATCTTCATTTAATATGTCCTCAAACATTTGGTGAACATCGTGATACCCTTTTGATTCTATTTTACCATCAATAATGTCTTGTGCTTCTTTTAACGCTCTTCTCATTTCTCTGTTAGGTTTAGGGTTTCTAATTTCAAACGGAATACCATCTTTTTTTACTACTTGAGTTAAAAACATATTAATTGCGGTACTCATATTAAGACCTAATCCTTTTAAAATCTTCGTTGCTTCTTCTTTTGTTTCTTTGTCTACATTGACATTAATCGCCGTTGTTAGATTTGCCATATTAAATCCCTCACTTTCTTATTTATGATACTACCATACTTTATTTTCAAAATCAAGATACCAACTTTATAATATGTATCTAATATATTTATTATGTGTTTTTTAGCAACTTAAAAAGGCCTAGTAGCCTTTTTTCTTATAATACTTATACAATTCTTTAAAACGATTAAAATGAATAATTTCTCTCTGGCGTAAGAATAAAAGTGGACCAATAACATCTTCATCTGTAGCTAGTTCTATCAAATTTTCATAAACCGCTCTTGCCTTTTGCTCTGCTGCCATATCTTCAGAAATATCAGCAATTGGATCTCCTGTAACAGCAAAATATCCTGTAGTAAAAGGAACTCCTGAGGCATTAGACGGATAAACTCCCATACCATGTTCAGAATACATATCGCCAAGACCAGCAGATTTCATTTCTTCGACACTAGCACCTTCTGTAAGTTGCTTAATCATAGTAGCGATCATTTCAACATGACCAAGTTCTTCAGTAGCTATATCATTAAGTAAACTTTTTCCTTTTTCATCTGGCATACTAAATTTTTGGCTAAAATAACGTAAAGCAGCAGCAAGTTCTGAATTTGATCCACCAAATTGGGTATGCAAATACTTCGCCATTTTTAAATCTTTCTTTTTAATATTTACTGGATAGTTTAAAGTCTTCATATATTTAAACATACATACTACCTCCTGTTTTATCCCAAGGCCATGGATTTTTCATCCAATCGTAAGTGTTTCCTTGAGTTTCATCTAAAGTAAGTGGACCATACATACGAGCGTATTGGTCTTTTAATTCTATACATTCTTCTGTATATTTTTTAAAACATTCATACATTTCCATATCTTCTGGATGTAAGTCTAAATATAAATTTAGATCATTTACGGCAAAATCAATTTCCATTATTTTAAAAAGCAATGCTTCTCTTTCACACGTAGGTTTTAAACGAACAGGTGGCATATTTTTATAAGGTGCGTATTCATTTTTCCACATATTACCTTTTAAAAATCCTTCTTCTGTTGAAACCAAACCATTATTTTGCTTTTCATATTCGTAATAACTGTGTTGGGGACGATTAAAATTAAAACCCGCAAGATTTAAAATATCAAAATCGTAATCATTATTTTCAAATAGCATTTTTTATTTCCCTCCTAAAGTATAGTATGTCTATAGACTTTTTTAGGAAAGGCAAATACCCTATACTTTTTTACGACTTAATTTTCTCTTACTTTATTGATTGGTAAAGAAAAACATTTGTAGTATTTTAAATATTAGATTTTATTATAAAAAAAACTATACACTAGTAGCATAGTTTTTCTTTTTTATATAAATTTTTCGAAGGAGATCAACCGGGATAACAGAAAAAGACAAAAGAAGAACAAGTAAAAATTCTTTTAAAGTCAAACCATAAGTTCGAAATAAATCTCCACCATGATAAATCAAATAAATTTGAACAATTACAATTAGTCCTATTGTAAGAATAAAAACAATATTTTGTTTTAAATGAGCAAACAAATTTAATCGTTCGGTGCGAGCATTAAATGCATTGCATACCCCAATAAATATAAATAATGCAAAATAAGCAGTCATTAAATATTCATAAGAAGCTCCAGTTCGAATCAAATGCTTAAACAAAGGGAGTTTTAAAAATAAAATACAAAGTAGAGCGGAATAAACACCTGTAAAAATAATTTGACTATACATATATCCATTCATAATTGCTTCATCTTTTTTCTTAGGAGATTCAAACATATAACGCTTTAAAGGAGGTTCAAAGGAAAAAGCAAGTCCTGCAAATGTATCCATAATCATATTAATCCATAACATTTGAATGATTGTAATGGGAGTATTGATACCAATAAAAGGGCCAATAATAGATACAAATAATGCACACATATTACATGTCAATTGATAAATAATAAATTTTCGAATGCTTTTAAAAATTGTTCTCCCATATAATATTGCTTTACTAATCGATAAAATATTATCATCCAAAATGACTATATCACTAGCTTCTTTACAAACTTCGGTTCCACTTCCCATAGCAAATCCCACATTGGCTTTTTTTAAAGCTGGAGCATCATTTACTCCATCACCAGTCATCCCTACTATTAAATCCATATCTTCTAAAATACGAACCAAGCGGCTTTTATCTTTCGGCAATGCTCTCGCTACTACTTTCAAATGACTAGAAATAGATTTTACTTCTTCATCAGACATTCGATTTAATTCATCGCTTGTGAGAACAATATCTTCTTTATCTGCTATTACTCCAGCTTCTTTAGCAATTGATACTGCAGTATCTTTATGATCCCCTGTAATCATAATTAACTGAATTCCTGCTTTTTTAATTAACTCTATACCTTCTTTTGTTTCTTCTCTAAGCTCATCTCGAATAGCAATAATGCCTAATAAAGTCAAATTTTTTACTTCTCTTCTTAATGTTTCTTTTTTTAAATAAGCCATAACTAAAACACGAGTACCTTTTTTTGTTAGTTCAGTTATTTTAGCTTCCAATTCTTTTTTATAAATAAGAGTATGTTCTTTATTTTCTTCATCCAAATATCGAGTACAATGACTCAATATTTTTTCTGCAGCTCCTTTAATATAGATCAATGTTTCTCCGTTATCTACTTCTACATAAGAATATTTATTTTGACTATTAAACGGTTCTTTTTTTATTACTTTTGCAAATCGTTTTTCTTGAGCATTTAAAAATTTAAGCAACGCCCTATCTGTCGTATTTCCACCAATAGCTTCTCCATTTTCATCATACATACTTTCATTGTTCAAATAAAAGGATTCATAAAGAGTATTATAAAATTTCTTTTGTTTCAAGTCTTCAACACTTTTATAATTTTTTAAATTTCCTGTTATAAACTCTGTTACTTCAAGTTTTCCTTTTGTAAGCGTACCTGTTTTATCTGTGAGTAAAACATTTAAACTTCCTGCGGTTTCGATACCTACTAACCTTCTAACCAAAACATTATTTTTGAGCATTCTTTTCATATTACTTGATAAAACTAAAGTTATCATCATAGGTAAGCCTTCCGGCACAGCAACAATAATTATAGTTACACTAAGAGTCAAAGCGTAAAGTAAATGATTAAACATAACTTCAGTATTTGTTATTGTTTGTAAAATTAAAATCTTATCAAAATGATTGGCAATAAAAACTACAGAAAACAAATACGATATTGTTACCAAAAGCGCACCAACGTACCCAATTTTACTTATAACATGAGCAAGTCCTCGAAGGCGAATTTTTAAAGGACTTACAGGTTCATTTTCTTGCAATTCGGAAGCCAAACGGCCATAAATCGTATTATTTCCTACTTCTGTTACTTTTAATACGGCATTCCCATTATAAACAATTGTTCCACGATAAACTTTATTTTTATCATCAACTTTGTTTCCAATGATACTTATTTTTTCGGTTTCTTTTGCCTCTCCATTAATACTTGATTCGTCTACATAAATACTTCCACTTATTAAATAACCATCCGCTGGAATTTTATCTCCCATATTTAAAAGAACCAAATCGTTTTTTACCACTTCTTTTATTTCAATTTCCTTTACAACATCTTCTCTTTTCACTTTTACCTTTATTTTTGCTGCTTCTTCTCCAAGTCGTTCAAAAGCCGCCTCACTACCATATTCAGATATACTTGAAATAAAAGAAGCTAAAAAAATAGCAATCAAAATGCCAATCGTTTCAAACCAATCAAAACTTTTAAATAAAATAACAACTTTTACCGCTAAAGCAATCAAAAGTATTTTAATAATTGGATCTCCTAACGATTCTAAGAGGAGTCGAAAAAAACTATTTTTTTTCTTTTTAGTAAGATCATTATCTCCATATTTTTTACGACTTATTTCTACTTCTTTTTCTGTTAATCCTTTTGTATTCATAACTATGCTTGTCCTCCTAGAAAACTATATGTGGACAAGTTATAAAATAACACAAAAAAAAGAAATTTTTTCTTTCTTTTTATATTGCTAAAACAGTACGAAATCCATATTGAATAAATTCAGAACCAGATTCATGAAGATAAGCAAACATTCCTGCCCCCGAACCAGATGTGTGAATACCTCCGCGCTTAAACCACTCACTTCTATGCTCGACAAAGTAACTCTCATCATTGTACCATGATCCAAAGTACCTTATTTGACTTCCATATCTTCTCTCTCCAAATGGTCCCATCTCTCCTGTTCCATCTCCTAAGATTCTTTTATTAAAAATTGTATAATTCGTAAGATATTGATAACTATCGTAATATTTAGAATCTGGAAAATTGATTCCATTACTTAGACTTCCACCTTCACTGAATGGTCCATTAAATCCTGAATTGAATGTACTATTTCTTCCACTTAATGGGTTTGAGTTGTTTGCATCTAGCATAACTGCCATCATATGTTCCCATGCCCCTCCACTCATATCATAGATTCCTGTATAGTTTCCAGTTGTTGATGCTACTTGTGATGAGGGATTCTTATAATTGATTGTTACACTTCTATCTTCTCCTAAAGAGGTACTTTCATATTTATTACAGGTTTCGTTTGTATAAGAATTCCCACAAGTTGGTTCTTTTACACTTGCGTATCCTGTTATATACGATGCGTTATTATTAATTCGTACACTTCCATTACTTCCATATTTACTATGTTGTAAATAGGCAACCGCTCCCCATTCTGTATTCTTCATCATATGACTTTCTAGTTCTCTTTTGTAGTTGTAACTTACTTGATGGGCATTCGCTACTTGGATCCCTCTCCAACTATATACATTGGGTTTGATTTGGAGTTTGTTAGAATCAGATGTATTGACTTGGGCACTCGCTGTTGTTGTGGCTCCTTTGTAGCCACTTTCAAACTTTCCTACCCATAATCCATTTGTCCCAAATGCTAAAAACGCTGGATGGGTCATATAGTCTCCTACTTGACAGTTTCCTCTTGTCCCTGAAGTTCCTGGGGTTGTGCATTCTCCTTCTTTTGTATCACTTGTATTTTCTATTCCAAATCGAATCGCTATTTCATGGACTTTACTTTCATCAATTGTAGTTAGACTTTGGTATTCTCCTAAGTCCCATAGTTGGTAACTGTATTTTGGAATCCATACAAAGTAACTTTCTATATTGCTTTCGGGGATTACATCGTAAGCATAGTATTCTATACTTTCGTCTTCTAAGATAACTGCATTGGCCCATCTTTTGTTT
>CANPIX010000024.1 GCA_947574215.1 uncultured Mycoplasmatota bacterium
TTGATAGGTTTTACTTTCGTCTTCTAGAATGACTGCATTGGCCCATCTTTTGTTTCCATAGTTATACCATTCCGTTGTTACGTTTGCTTTGGTTACTTTTCCTTGTTCATCGATTTCGACTGGTATTAGATTTTCAGAAAGTACTGGATCCGCTCCTTTTAAGTTTTCTTCTGTATAATAAGCTAATTGTTTAATTCTTGCTTGTACTACTATTTTACTTATAAACTGTTTATTCATCGCATTATCTTCTAAAGTTACATGTTCATCCATCCATAATTTTAAGCTATAACTTTGGCTGGTGTTACCTTGTAATTCGCCACTAATTAAATATCTTCCTTCTACAGCTTTATAATCTTCTTTATTATAACTAGGTTGTCTTTCTTCTAAACTATTCAATAATCTTTTGTTTTCTCCATTTATACTTATCGCTATAAATTCGCTGGAAAGACGGTTTTCACTTTCCATTATTTCTAGATTTACATCATATACTATATTTGTATTACAGACATTTTTTATAATAAATTGATACGGTTCTAGCTTGTTTGCTTCGACATCCGTTAATGGATATGTTTTTTCTAATGTTAATGCTGGACTTACATCTTCTAATTCTATTCTCAAGCAATCACTTTGTATGGTATTTAGACTTTCTTGCGTTGCCGTTGCACTCCACCATGCATAACTGGCTCCTATTATTACGATTATTCCAACTATTATTCCTATACCGAATACTATTATTTTTCTTTTTTTATTTAACATACTTTTACCTCGCTTTATTATAAATTACTTATACTTACTATAGCAAAAACAGATAGCACATTGCAAGCACTTTTTCTTTACAGTTTATACTATTATAGTACTAGCAAGGAGATAGACTATGAATAAAGATGTTATCTATGTAAGAATAGATGAAGATTTAAAACAAAAATTAGATATGATTGCTTTAAAAGAACAAAGAAGTTTAAATAATTTAGTTGTTTGGATTTTAATAAATTTTATTGAATCTAGAAAAAATAGTTCAAAAAAATAAAATTTTTATTTTCTGCTTGTAAGTTCTTGAATTTCTTGTTCCGTAAAATTAGAAATTTCAGAAATTTTTTTAATTGTAATAACTTCCATCGAAAATAATGACTTTATTATATGTTTCATTCCATCTTTGTAGCCTAACTCGTATTGATTTCTATTTTTTTCTTTTTTAGTCTTTGATTTTATTTCATTTTTCATCTTTATTCTTCCTTTATTGCAAACAATTAGGCAGCATAAAAATCTCGTATTTTATCTATCCCTCTTTTTTCATATCTTGAAACCATTACTTGATTTTTCTTTAAAACTCTTGCTACTTCACTTTGCGTCATATCTTTAAAATAACGATACTCAATTATTTTTCTTTCTACTTCATTTAACTGTTCTAATCCTTCTTGTAAAAGCAATTTATCATCCCAAGAAATTGGTTCTTCACTGGCAACGGTTTCATAAATACTTCTATCTTCTTCAGTAGCTTTGTCTAAACTACTAACAATTATAGATCCAGCTATTATTGCTTGTTCAATAATAGAAACATCTTTTTCTAAATAAAAAGAAATTTCTTCATTAGTAGGAATATACCCCCACTTTTGCGCCAAAGAATACCTTGCTGTTTCAATAGAACGATATAGTTTTAAATAATCTTTACTCATCTTTATTTGTTTTTGTGTTGCCAATTTAAACATTTCTCCGAAAATTGGTTTAAAAGCATAACTTGTAAATTTTGTTGTACCATCGTCCTTAAAAGAACGATAAGCATTCACCATAGCCAAAGCACCCGCTTGAAATAAATCTTCTTTTTCTGCTCCATAAAAATGATTGGCAATTTTATAAATAAATCCCATATTTTCTTTTATTATTTCGGTTTCTTCTGTTGTCATGTTGAATCCTCCTTACACTTCTATTAATTGCAAAGCTGATAATTCATTATCGGTTTCTTTGATACGTAGTCTTTTTAAATTTTTATTTATTTCTTTTGAAACTTCACAAAGATAAATTTTTCCTTTGTTGGTTCGAATTGCACATTTGGTATTTAATATGGCTTCTACTCCGCTATCGTCAATACTGTCTAATTCAAATAAATTGTAAACTAAATACTTGATTTTATGTTTTAAAATAACGGGTATCAAATAATTATTTAATTTGTAAGACCCTTTTCTATTTAAATTTCCACTTAGTCTTGCAAACAAAATACCTTTGTTGTATTCTAAATCCATATTGAACATTTTCAATCACCTGCTATATGAAATATAGTAAAAAAACGTTGGTTTTTAAACACATTCGACAAAGGATGTCAAAAAAAAAAAGAATTTATGAAATTTATAAATTCTTTTTTAATCTTTAAAATCTATTTTAAATACAATTCTTTCGCTTTTTCCTTATTCTCTTTAGTATATCCACTTAAAACATTTGGCATTCTATTAGTTAAGGTATCATACATTTCATCAAAAACAATTAAATTTTTCTTACTTGCACTTACTGTGGCTAATTTATGTGTTTTGGAATCTTTTGTTACTATATGAATACTTTTTTGGCTTAGAGAACCATTATAACGATATTCATGTGGATAAATCCATACTACATCATTAAAATCATAAACTTCTAAACCATTAACATAACTAATCAAATAATTTTTTGTAATATACATTTTAGCTTTTTTAAAGTAGAAAGTGTCTGAAGAATCCATTTCGTTTAAAACCGTTTCCCATTTGCTTTCTAATCTTGCAATGCATTTCTTAGTTGTACGATTGGTTTTAAAATATATAAATAGGATTACCAGTCCAATAATTAATGAAGGCAAACAAGCAATTAAATCTAGAGAAAGGTCTTGCATTGGACTTTCAAAAGTATCTAGATATACAACTCCTAAATAATCACTAAAATTCGTTGTATTTAATTTTTTTTCATCATACACTTCATTGTAAGCTTTGATAGCTATACTTTTTAAATCTGAAGGTATCTTTTTTGTCATTCCCTTAATTGTAACAGATGCTGGTTCTTCCTTTTTTTCTTCTTCTGAGTAAGAATAATCATAAATAGCATTTAATGCTTCTCTATTTTTATCGTTTAAGTCTACAATATAAATATATTGTTCATCCCAAACAAAATACGTTTTGTGTTCAATACCTGCATAGTCATTTTTTGCAAAATAATCTGTCATAAGTTTAACATCTACAGAAGCGTAAACATTTTCTTTTTCTACATCTCCTAATGGAACTGTAGTTTTCATTTCTTTATCTTTATTGTAATAGGCTACAACTCCTGTAATTAAAGAAATTACTAAAAATGCGATTCCAAGAATTAAACTTATTTTTCCTTTTTGAATGTTTTTTAAAAACTCTTCTTTATTTCCCATATAAACTCCTCTTTTCATCATTAATATACCAAATTCTACACTTTTTGACAATATATTCTATTCAATTTTAAATGAATTTATTCCCTATACTTTGGTAGGTAAGTAAATTTTTAATAAAAGAGAAATGGCTTTATATTTAGAAGTATTTACTCTAGTTGTCTAATCCAAAAACTTTATTAATTTTCTTTTTTGCGTTTTCAACCGATGCATTATCTGGATTCATCACATAGGATTTTGTTGATTTATAAGAATACGTATATTCACGCGCATCAAATCCAGTTAGTGTGTTGCGTTCTATTTTCCAAACTGGCATATCTTTCATTTGCTCTTTTACTAATTTTGTAATATTTTCGGTGCCAAAATTGGTTATAAATTTGTTTTCCATCGCGTTTAATAAATCATTGTATTTCGTAATCATTGTTTTTGATAAAGCTTTGTTTAAAATGGCTTCAATAAGCATTTGTTGGTGCTCTACTCTACCAACATCTCCTTTTGCTAAACTTTTTCTTTCTCTTGCAAAAGCCAAGGCTTGTTTTCCATTTAAATGATTATTTCCTTTTTTAAAAGTATAATCGATCGTTTCATTTTCTTCTATATAATAGGCTTTAAATGGTTTATCTACTTCTACATCAACGCCCCCTAATTTATCGACAATACTTACTAAAGAAGTAAAATTCACTTTGGCATAATAGTTAATATCAATAGCCAATAAGTCTTCTATGGTTTTTACGGACGTATCAATACCATGAATTCCAGCGTGAGTTAATTTATCTTTTAATGTTGTGTTAATTCCATGAAGTTTTACATAATAATCTCTTGGAATACTTGTTAATAAAATTTGATGTGTGCTCGGGTTTATGGAAACAATCATATTGACATCGCTTCTAGAGACACTTGTAATTTTGCCATAACTATCAATTCCTGAGATAAATATATTAAAAGGATCTTTCGTTATATCTACATTTTTAACCAAACCATCTTGTATTTCTATATCTACAGAAAAGTTATAAATGGTCTTTTCTTTTTTCAAAAGTTCTTTATTTTCTTCTTCTAAAATACTTTTTTCAGCTTCTTCTATTAAGATAGCGTCTACTTTAGCATTTAGCAAATTTTGGGCTAATTCGCTAACATCATCCATTTCAACATATTCTAAAGAAGTTTTCTTATTTAAATGTTGTTTTGCTTCCAACAGCCCTTTATCTTCGCCTAGTTTTACAATGGCTATTTTTTTATTTTTAATATCTTTTAATTTTGAATAGCCACTGTTATTTAACACAATGACACTATAATTTTCCGTATTGTAATTTCCACCATTAATTTTATTTAAAAAATCTATAGTATTCAATAAATAAATCAAAATTACCAACATTCCAGTCATTTTGGAAAAGGAAAGGATGGTACCTAAAAACCTTTTTTTCCAACCCTTTCCAAGTGTTAAAAAAGCGATTCCTAAGTCCAATAGTAAAAACAATAAAACAAGTGCTAGAAAATAAAATAAGGGAACAATATTTAATATGTATAAGATTATTAGTGTTAGTAAACTAAAGAATAAAGATAAATAAAATAGTCTTCTAAAAAACTTTTTTTTAGTTCCTTTTTTCTTTTCTTCTTTCATGCAATAAAACCCTTTCTTATTTTATAATACATATTTATTATAGCATGCCACGAAAAAAACGTTTTTATTTACGCAAACGTTTTTGTAAACTAAAAGTAAAATCAAATTGGGCTTCCACTTGTAATAGCACTAAACACACGTGTAAATAGATCCAGTAAATTCGCTTTTTTTATTTCCTCTTTTACAACAACATCTACTTCTTTAACAATATTACCTTCTTTATCTATCACTTCTAAAGAGCCAACTATATCTCCATTTGGAATTGGCGCTTTTAAATCATCAACAAGTAGATTGTATGTAAATTCTTCTTGATCATCTGTTACTTTTGATAAAATTGTTACATCCTGTTCTATAAATAATTTGGTTGTTTTTTGATGCCCTTTTTCAATTTTTGCTTCTCCTAAATCTTTGTCTTTCGGTAGTAAAATATCCAATTTATAAGTATTAAATCCATAATTCAACATATTCACCGTGTCTTTGCTTCTCAAATCACTTGTTTCAACGTTCATCACTACTGATAAAAGACGCATATCTTTTCTTTTGGCTGTAGTTGTAATGCAATACCCCGCTTGATCCGTAAATCCTGTTTTTAATCCATCTACACCTTCGTAAAATCGCACAAGTCGATTGGTATTTACAAGCCATATACTGGATCCATCTGGTTTTTTTAAATAATCTTCATAAATACTTGTAAACTCTAATATTTTTTCATGTTTTAAAAGTTCTTTTGCCATGATAGACATATCTCTTGCTGTTGTATAATGGTTTTCACTTTCAAGTCCATGTGGATTATCAAAATGAGTATTTTTTAATCCTAATGCATTTGCCTTATTGTTCATTGCTTCAACGAAAGAAGATAGACTACCACTTACTTTTTCAGCCATAGCCACCACGGCATCATTCCCACTTGCTATAGCAATACCTTTTAAAAGTTCCTGTACTTTATACTTTTCACCTGTTTGTAAGAAAATTTGACTCCCACCCATTTTAGAGGCATTGTCACTAATTACAACCTCATCTTCAAAATTGAGTTTTCCTGAGTCAATGGCTTCCATAATAAGAAGCATACTCATCACTTTAGTCATAGAGGCTGGAGCTAATTTTTTATCAGCGTTTTTTTCATAAATTACTTTACCTGTTGAAACTTCTAGCAAAATAGCACTTTCTGCATTTTGAGCTAATTCTTCTGCTTTTACTCCACTAATTAGAAAAAAGAAAAGAAATACGCTACTAATTATTTTTTTCATTTGCTTCACCTACTAAAAAATTATGTAACGCGTTTCAAAATATGACATATATTATATTTTTTCTACTTTATAATAAAATGATATTTAGAAATGAGGGATTTTTATGAAAAAAAAAGAAATATTTTTAGCTTCATTTCTCTTGGCAATTCTTGCTCTTTTATCCGCATATTTTTCTTATTTGACGAATACTCATACTAAAAAGGAGTTAAACAAAATGAATGAAAAAACAACATTTTCTGTTATAGAGAATACACCTTTGTTTAAGAAAGAATATGGAAAACAATATGAACAAATTGTTTTGCGAGAAGAATCTCACTTTTTAGCAGAGGTCAATCGATTTTTGGACCTAAACTATGAGCCTGAAGAAATTAATCAAATTTATGCTTTTTTACGGAGAGCCAATATTGAAAAATTGCTAGATAGTGAAAAAAGAAATGTGAAAGAATACTATTCTATTTCCAATTTTGATGTGGATAAAATTCATCGTTACGAAGAATACCAAAGAACCCACAATTGTAATTTAAAAGAAGCCGTTTTAAAAGTAAATATTGGTCTTGATCATGATTTTTATACTCAAATTGAAGAAATCGAGAATAAAAGTGATTTTACTGTATTGGTTAATAAATACCATTCCTTAGGAGAATACGAACCTACAGACTTAAAACCTTTAAGTTACGATGCCAAATATCAATTAAGAGAACAGGCTAGAAATGCTTTTGAAGAGTTGGTAAGTGCTGCAAAACTTGAAAATGTTTCTATTAGACCTTATAGTGCTTATCGTTCGTATGAATACCAGACTTCTTTATACGATAAATATGTAGCTCGAGATGGAAAAGATGTAGCAGATACGTATTCAGCAAGACCAGGGCATTCGGAACACCAAACCGGACTTGCTGTTGATGTTTGGAGTGAAGGGTTTCATGAGATTACTAAAACCGATGCCAAATGGTTAGAAGAAAACTCTTATAAATATGGTTTTATCGTTCGTTATACAAAAGAAAATAAAAATATTACAGGTTATATAGAAGAACCATGGCATTTGCGTTATTTAGGACGCGATATTGCACTGGATGTGTATGAAAAAAAAATAGCTTATGATGAATACTACGATTTGTATTTAAAATAGCTATTTTTTTATTTTTTCAAAACGATAAACTTGTGTAACGTTAGGATATTTTTCTTTATTTACTTTTTCTAAAAACATTGACATTGGTCTTACCCAAACTTCACCATCGTGGTCATAAACAACCATTTCCTCTAAAGTTTCTGTATGTTTGGCTATTTCTATTATGGTAATTATATTACCTTTAAAATGATGATACTGTTCTCCAACAACAGGTTTATTCATCTTTTTTCTTATCCTTCTTTTTCTCTTTTTTCTTACTTTCGTCTTTTTCTTGTTTCTTTGGCTTTGGCAAAGCGTCTTTGCGAGACAAATTCAATCGTCCACGGTTGTCATATCCTAAAGATTTTACAACAATTTGGTCTCCCACTTTAAATAGATCTTTTGGTTTTTCAACTCTTTCATGAGCAAGTTGAGAAACGTGTACCAACCCTTCACAACCATCCCATAGTTCTACAAAACAACCAAAATCTTCTACCTTTGAAACTGTACCAGTATAGAGTTGTCCATCTTCTACTACACGAACACAGTTTAAAATCATTTCTTTGGTTTTAGCGATGATATCGAAATCGGTATGGTAAATAATAACACGTCCATCATCTTCTAAATCCACTTTAACAGCGTCTTTATCATTTACTGTAGAAACATGACTTGCTTCTAAAATAATTTTGGTAATCATTTCTCCCCCACGACCAATCACGTCTTTAATTCTATCTGGGTCTATTTTAAACGTTTCAATCTTAGGTGCGTATGGAGATAGTTCCTGTCTTGGTTCTTTAATACAATCCATCATAACATCCAAGATTTCAAGTCTTGCTTTTTTAGCTTGAGCAAGAGCTTCTTTTAAAATATTTTTAGTAACACCTTTTATTTTAATATCCATCTGTAAAGCACAAATTCCATCACATGTTCCTGCTACTTTAAAGTCCATATCCCCCATGTGATCTTCAAGACCTGCAATGTCCGTTAAAATAGTGTATTTTTTACCATTCGTAATTAGCCCCATTGCAATACCAGCTACTGGTTTTTTAATCGGTACTCCTGCAGCCATTAAAGATAGGCATCCTGCACAAATTGTTGCTTGGCTACTGGAACCATTGCTTTCTAGTATTTCACTTACAACACGAATCGTATATGGGAATTCTTCTTCAGAAGGAATAACTTGAGCAAGAGCTCTTTCTCCTAGAGCACCATGACCAATTTCACGACGTCCTGGAGATCCATATCTTCCCGTTTCACCAACAGAAAATTGCGGAAAGTTATAATGAAGCATAAAACGTTTGGCATCCTCGATACCAAGTCCATCCAAAATTTGGTGTTCTCCAATTGCCCCTAATGTTGTTGTTGCAAGGGCTTGTGTTTCTCCACGAGTAAACAAGGCACTACCATGTGGTCTTGGTAGGATATCAATTTGAGCATCCAAGTGTCTAATTTCATCCATTTTTCTTCCATCTGGTCGAATCTTTTTTTCCGTAATCAAACGTCTTACTTCATCGCCTTCAATAGCATCTACAACTTTTTTAACATCTTTTAAAATTTGCTCGATGTTTTCGCTATTTGCATACACTTCAGCAAAATTCTCTAAAGTTGCTGTTTTTACTTCTTCTACACGTTCATAGCTTTTTAATTTATCTTTAATTTGAATAGCAGCTAGCATATCTTTTGTAGCATAATCTCGTACATATTTTTCAAGTTCTTCATCCACTTTAGATACCACAAGTTCTTTTTTCTCTATGCCAATTTCATCAATTATTTTTTGTTGAAATTCACACAAAATTTTAATTTGCTCATGTCCAAATAAAATAGCTTCCAACATATCTTTTTCACTAAGTTCTTGCGCTCCCGCTTCTACCATGCAAATGGCATCTTTTGTCCCTGCAACCGTTAAATTAAGTGTACTTTTTTCTAATTCTTCTGCGGTAGGATTAATAATAAAATTTTTGCCAATTTTTCCAACAACTACTCCTGATACCGGTCCATCAAAGGGAATATCACTAATTCCTAAACTTAAACTAGAACCAAACAAAGCGGTCATTATAGGTGAGTTGTCTTGATCTACAGACAAAACGGTATTCACAACTTGGATTTCATTTCTTAAATTTTCATCAAACATAGGGCGTATTGGACGATCAATAATACGTGCCGCAAGAGTTGCCTCATCGGTAGGTCGTCCTTCTCTTTTTATAAATCCTCCTGGTATTTTACCAACAGAATACAATTTTTCTTGATACAAAACGGTTAACGGAAAAAAATCCGCTGTAATTGTATTTTTTCCCATTACACAAACTGATAAAATCACGGTATCGCCATATCTTACCAATACAGAACCATTTGCTTGTTTTGCTAGTTCTCCTGCTTCTACTACTAACTCTCTTCCTAAAAAGTTTAGTTTAAATACTTTTTTCTTCATATACTTTCTCCTTTATTACGTAAAAAAAGACACTTAAAAATGAAAGTGCCTTTATTTTCTAATATTTAATTTTTCAATTAGATTACGATAAGAAACAACATCGTTTTCTTTTAAATAATCTAGTAATTTTCTTCTTTTACCAACCATCATTAAAAGTCCTCTTTTTGAATGAAAATCATGAATATGTACTTTTAAATGATCTGTTAAAGCGTTAATTCTTTTGGTAAGGATTGCAATTTGAACTTCTGTAGATCCACAATCTTTCTCATTTTTACCAAATTCTTTAATAATGGCTGCTTTTTCTTCTTTTGTAATTGTCATTTTTTTCCTCCTTTTTTCTATAATCCGTTTAAACTGAGTAGGAAAGTTGAGGTATTTTCCAACCAAGAATAAACTTCATTTGTATTATATTATACATTCACTTAAAAATGCAATATTTTTTCTAAAATTAAACTAATTTTTTACTTATCTCTTTTTGTATAGTGCTTTCGAAAATTTCAAAATATATTTTCCAAAAAAAATTATCTATTCTTTCGTTAGTCATTAAATCAGTGACATCAAAATTTAATATTCTTTTTAAAAAATTCTTTTTTATTCCAATTTGTTCTTCTTCCGTAAAACATTCCAATATATGTCTTAACCATAAAGCCATCGAATCTATAGAAGATTCCATTATAAATCTTTCGTAAGTTAAAGTATCTATTCCTCTAATTATTGTAACTTTACTAAAAAAGGAACCTAAATCCATGTTTACATAGTTTTTCATATCTAAGCCATTGATTTGATTTAAGTCTTCTCTATCTTCTATTGCTTTTTTAATATCTAAGATTGTAATTGCATTTGTTGGAAGTATTTTCTTATAAAAGTCATTTCCTTCCTGCTCATACGCGGCTTGTTCATAAACTTTTATATTTTCATTGTAAATTTTATTGTAAATCACTTGTGCAATCGTATTTGTTTCTTGATTATCCATAGTACCTCCCATTTATTTTATGTTTAAAAAACTGAAAACAGGTATTATTCTACCACAGGATTGTAAAGAAGACAAACAAAAAGTGTTCTTAAACACTTTTTATAACATAAAGTAAGGTTTGTATACTTCTTCGAAGTTTTTATATATGGCAATAATTTGATTTTTATATTCCATAAATAAGTAACCGTCTTCTTTATTTAATAGAATTGGTACTCCATTTTTAACTTTTTTATATTCTTCATCATTTAAAATATAATGGGTATAGGGAAAAATATCTTCAACTTTTAAAACTGAAAAATTTCCTTTTTTAACATCTGTAAGAGAATAAGAATTCTCTATTGTAAACATTCCTTGTCTGGTTCTTTTTAAATTAGACATAGTACCAATTACATTTAATTTTTCACAAATATCCCTAATTAAACTACGAATATAAGTTCCTTTGGAAACTACAACACGAAATTTAATCTCATCCTTTTTCTTTTCTAAAAGTTCAATATCACTAATTTCAATTTCACGTTTTGGCAATTCTACTTTTTCATTATTTCTAGCGTATTCGTAAAGTTTTTTCCCGTTTATTTTTATTGCCGCGTATTTAGGAACTTCTTGAATACTTTTTCCCAAAAAAGAATTTAGAGTGTTCTTAAGTACTTGGTTATCCACCATCACTTTATCATTTGTTTCTACAATCTTTCCTGTACTATCTAAAGTATCTGTTCTAACGCCTAGTTTTATTGTTGCAATATATTCTTTATCGTAACAAGTAATCTTATCAACTAATTTTGTATATTTCCCTATACATATGACTAATACTCCGGTTGCTAGTGGGTCTAAAGTTCCTGTATGTCCAATTTTTTTCGTATTTAGTTGCTTATTCAATTGATTTACGACATCACGACTTGTAAGACCTGTTTCTTTGTTAATAACCACTATTCCATTCATAACATACTCATTTAATTGCTTATTTTTCTTCATGTATTTCTTTTATAATTCGCTCAATATTGTTTGCGTAATTAATGGATTCATCGTAGACAAATTTCAATTTTGGTGTATTTCGCAAATCCATTTTTTCTGCAAGTTCTTTTCGAATAAACGGTGCAGCTTCTTCCATTTCACGTTCTAAATCTTTGGAGTTCATACCATTTAAGCTTGTAAAATAAACCTTAGCAAATGATAAATCCTTGGTAACTTCTACTCCTGTAATCGTTATTTGTTTTAACAAATTATCTCTTGCTTCTTCTAATAATATTTCTCCAATTACACGTGTCATTTCACTTGCAATTCTTTTAAGTTTTATACTCATTAACGTTTTACCTCAACCATTTCATAAGAAATGATAACATCGCCTTCTTTAATATCGCTAAAGTTTTCTAATGTAATACCACATTCAAATCCTTTTTTTACTTCTTTTACCATATCTTTTTCTCTTTGAACACTTGCAATTTTTCCTTCATAAATAACGATTCCATCTCTTACCAAACGAGCAAGTGAATTGTTTTTAATCACACCATTATTAACATACGAACCTGCAATATTTCCAACTTTAGAGAATTTAAAGAGTTTACGAATTTCGGCTTCTCCAAGTTCACTTTCTTCAAATTCTGGATCAAGCATTCCTTTCATCGCTAGTTCCATTTCTTCTACCACTTTATAAATAATGGTATAAAGACGAATATCAACATTATATTCTTTAGCAATTTCTTTGGTTATCGAAGAGGGACTTACGTTAAATCCAATAATAATAGCATTGCTCGCATTCGCAAGCACAACATCACTTTCTGTAATGGTTCCTATACCACTACGAATGACTATAACTTTAACACCTTCTACGTTAATTTTTTCTAATGCGTTACGAACGGCTTCTTCTGATCCTCTTACATCCGTTTTTAATACAACATTAATTTCTTTTTGGCCTGCACTGATTTTACTAAATAAATCGTCTAAAGATAGCGTTTGCTTGTTTAATTTTAATTCTCTATCGTGACTCGCACGTTTACTAGCTATCGATTTGGCTTCACTTTCGGTTTCAAAAGCCATAAAACGATCTCCTGCACTTGGATTATCGGATAAACCTGTAATCTCTACAGGAGTGGATGGACCAGCACTAACGATAGACTCCCCTAAATCGTTTTTCATGGTACGAATTTTACCAAAGCATGTCCCAACAACCACTGGATCTCCTAGACGCAACGTTCCATTTTGAATTAGTAAAGAGGCCACTCCGCCAACATTTTTATCCATTCGACTTTCAATAACTGAACCAACGGCGTAACGATTTGGATTGGCTTTGTAATTCTCAACTTCACTAATCGTTTGTAAAGTTTCTAAAAGTAGATCAATACCTTCTCCTGTAACCGCAGAAATATCTACAAATGGATACTCTCCACCCCATTCTTCTGGAGTAATACCCGCTTCACTCATTTCTTGACGGATACGTTCTTTATTGGCTTCTGGTTTATCAATCTTATTTACAGCTACAACGATTGGAACCTTTGCGGCTTTTGCGTGATCAATGGCTTCTTTTGTTTGAGGCATCACTCCATCATCAGCAGCTACGATAATAATAACAATATCAGTAACGCTTGCTCCTCTGGCACGCATTTCTGTAAACGCAGCGTGTCCAGGAGTGTCAATAAATGTGATTTTACTATCGTTATGAAGAACTTGGTAAGCTCCTATGTGTTGGGTAATACCACCAAATTCACTTTCGGTTACTTTTGAGTTACGAATGTAATCCAATAAACTGGTTTTTCCATGATCAACATGCCCCATAATGGTAACAACTGGTGGACGATTTACTAAATCTTCTTCATTGTCATTAATTTCGTATTCTTCAAAATTAGCAACGTTTTGTGTTTCTTCTCTTTTTAATGTCTTTTCATAGTCCATTGCAATTAAAGATGCATTCTCAAAATCAACCGCTTGGTTTAAACTTACCATTAATCCAAGCCCTATTAACTTTTTAATAATGTCATTTGCATTTACGTTAAGAGCCTCTGCAAGTTCAGAAACACTCATATTTTCTTTGTAAAGAATTACATTTTCATCATTACTATTTGTCATTAACTTTTCTTTATGTTTATACATTTCTTTACGTTTATTCATGTATTCTTCTTTACTATTTGCAATTTGACTTTTTTTCTTTAATTTTTGTTTCTTTTCTGTATCATTTATAGCAGCAATATGACTACTACCCATTATTTCTTCAACTACTTCATCAATATCATCATTATCTTCTAAAGTCGCTTCAGTATCCGTACTAATTAAACTTATAGCGTTATCTAAAATAATGACATCGTCTTCACTTAATTCATCCGTAGCATTTTTTACTTCAATTCCTAATTCACTGGCCTTTTTCAACACTTCAGCAACGGATAAATCCACACTACTTGCGTACTCACTTACCATCATCATTTTTCTTCACCTTCCTTTTTTACTATTTCAAACATTTCTTCATATAAATATGTAGGAACACTTGCTTCTAAAGCTTTATCTAATATTTTATTCTTTTTGGCTTTTTCTATGACACTTACATCTTTTTTTAAATAAGCGCCTTTTCCATTCTGACGTCCTGTTTCATCTAGGACAACTTCACCATCTGGTGTTCTTACGATGCGCATAAGATCTCGTTTTTCAAAACGCTCTTTTGTTACGACACACATTCGTAAAGGTATTTTTTTTAGTTTCATAGGATTCCTCCTTTATCGATTTATTCTCCCTTATTTCCTTCTTCATTTATTTGAGATAACGTTTTTATTTCAATATGATATTTGGTAAGTCGACTCGCAAGTTTTATGTTGCTACCTTTTTTACCAATTGCTAAACTCAAATTTTCATCGTTTACAATGGCAAGAGCTTCTCTTTTTATAGGATCAATAATATTTACAATCACGTCTTTGGCTGGACTTAGAGCATTTTTAATAAACTCTGCTGGTTCTTCACTATAGAGTACCAAATCCACTCTTTCCCCATTTAACTCTTTTAAAATACTTCCAATACGACTACCACGTTCCCCTATACAAGCTCCAATGGCATCGACTTTTTCGTTTTCAGAATAAACGGCTACTTTACTACGAATTCCAGCTTCCCTAACGCAAGCGTATAGTCTTACTGTACCATCTACAAGTTCTGGAATTTCAGTCTCAAACAAACGTCTTACAAAACCATAGTGTTTGCGACTTAATAATATAAGTGGCCCTTTAGTAGTAGCTTCTACTTTACTAATATAAACTCGAATACTAGAACCCATTGTTACGACTTCATCAGGAATCATTTCTCCTTTTGGTAAAATACCTCTTGTTCTTCCTAAATCCACATAATAATTTCTTGCATCTTCCATAGCAAGAAGCCCTACCATCATTTCGCCTTCTTTGCCTTCAAATTCTTCTATAATGCTATTTCTTTCCGCTTCACGAATTTTTTGATTAATGACTTGTTTAGCCGTAGATGTTGCAACACGACCAAAATCTTTTGGTGTAACTTCACGTTCAATAGTTTCTCCTACTTTAATTCCTGGAACTATTTCTTCAGCATCTTCTAGAAGTATTTGGGCATCTTCATTGATTTCTGGTGGAATTCTTGTAACGTTTCCCTCTTCGTCTACACTTTCTATACCATCATCGTAATCATCAACAACCACTAAATAAGAAATAACTTTGATTTCTCCTGTTTCTCTATTGATATCCACTCGAACATTGGTTTTGGAATCAAAATTCTTTTTGTACGCTGTTGCTAATGCCAATTCCATAGCTTCTAAAACAACATCGCGACTAATATTTTTTTCTTCAACAATATGATCTAATGCTTTTAAAAACTCTTTTGCATTCATTCTTCATTCCCTCTTTCTTTGCTTAAAACATCTAAAATGTATTCTTCTTCAATTAAATCCAACTTATCTATTATAGGGTTGATTAAATTAGTAGCCATAACAATCGTATCTAAATCGATTCCACTAACTTTATCTAAAACAATTCTTAGAAAATTGTATTTTCCTTCCGTCTCAAAAGTTATACGATCTACAATAATTTCTTCTTTCTTTAAAGTCTCTTCTATACTTTCTTTTATTTTTTTTAATTTATTTTCCATTCTTCACCTCAATAAGTACTACAATAATAAAAGTGGGAGTTCTGCCCACTTAAATCTGTTATTAGTATAGTAACACAGGTTGATTAAAAAGAAAAGTATAAATTCCAGTTCCTATTAATTCTTTATTTTTACAAATTCATTTCTTTTTTAAACAATGCTTCTTGCCAAATTTTTAGGATTGGTACATCCTTATTATATAATCTGTCTAATTTCGTTTATTTCCAACAGTTTAATCGTAAAATTTTTAAAAGTTTAGTTATTTTTA
Organism: uncultured Mycoplasmatota bacterium; assembly: GCA_947574215.1. Lineage (GTDB taxonomy): Bacteria > Bacillota_I > Bacilli_A > RF39 > UBA660 > MGBC108787. The sequence continues at coordinate 16,092 of CANPIX010000024.1, forward strand.
ATAGAACATATAAAGTTTTCTTCTTCTAAACTACTACGTATTTTTTCTTCATCATCAATAACAATTCTCTTTTTACATATGACACTTAATTCATTTTTATGTTCTATACATTCCCAACCTTGCAACTCTTTAGTTGTTTCTAAAATGCTTGGATAAAATGAATCGTTAGTAACTTGATAAACATTCGTAAACTTTACATAAACCGCTTGTGTTGTATCGTAATTTTGGTATTTTATATTTCGTTTTATTTCTATTTGTTCTTTTGTTTCTGTCTTTTCACAAGAAAGTTCATTTATTAAATTTCTATTTTTAATAGATTTTACTTTTTTATTTTGTTTACAAAATATTAGTGCTATATCTATACTTACAATAAAGCATACAACCACAGTAAGAATTATAATTGTCTTCTTATTTTTCATTTTTTCTCCTTAATCTTTTTCACAAAGGTTTTCGTAAGAATCACAGCCCCAAGTTTCTGGAGGTCCATCGTAATGACATGGTCCAGTAGGATTATAACAGTTTTCTCCATCGTCCCCACCACTATAACAAGGATCTGTATTGCATTCTCGTCTTTCATGTGTGGTACTACATGCAAAACCACTTCCTAGTACGCTTTTATAGACAACACTTCTCGTTTGTATTCCTCCATCACAAGACTCACTACATTCTGTCCAAGCACCATATTGTGGCATTATTTGATCACATTTATCCACATAAACGGCTATATTTGCACTACACACTGTTTTATTACCCGCTTGATCCTCTATGGTGTAATTCCAATAATCCGTTATGGTACTTGTAGAGTATATTATTCGTTGTCTCAATTGGTTTGTACAGCCACTTCCATGATCTTGACAATAAAGAGAAACTGTTCTATTTTCACTCGTCCAATTTGTTGAAAATCCATCAAAAATACAAGTTGGTTTCGTTTTATCAATTTTAACGGTTATCTTACATGTATTGCTGTTTCCTGCATTGTCTACTACTGTTCCTGTTACTTCC
>CANPIX010000025.1 GCA_947574215.1 uncultured Mycoplasmatota bacterium
AGGATATCGTGCATTTAGTTATCAATTTGTGAAAGGTTTTCCTGTTTTATCAAAAGGTTTTGAAATTGAAACCGAAATGACCATTCACGCAATAGATAAAAATTTTAAAATAATAGAAATTCCCGTTCAATATCGAAATCGACCAGAAGGAAGTGTGTCTAAATTAAATACATATAAAGATGGATTTAAAGTTTTAAAAACGATAGCAACTTTATTTAAAGAATACAAACCTGCCACATTTTTCAATCTGATCTCGTTCCTTTTTTTCATCTTTTCTCTTGTTTTAGGGATTCCTATCGTTTCGTACTACTTTAATACTGGCACAGTTCCAAGATTTCCAACCTTAATTGTTTCATGCATTTTTTTAGTAATCTGTATACTGCTGTTTACTACAGGTATAATTTTACAAGTTATTGTAAAAAAACAAAATCAATTGTATGAACTTTATTTAAATACTTTAAGGAAAAAAGATGAATAGGAAGCTTATAAAACAAATTTTTCGATTCGGCGTAGTCGGAGGATTAGCGTTTCTTATAGATTATGGAATACTATTTACTTTAACTGAATTTGCAAATATTCCTTCATTACTATCTGCAGCTATTTCCTTTACAATTTCCGTAATATTCAATTATATTCTTAGTGTAAAATGGATTTTTGATGTACCTAAAAAACAGACTTCAAAAGATATCTTTATTTTTATAGTTCTAAGTCTTGTAGGATTACTTATTAATGAGATGATTATATACTTTTGTAATCTTAAGAATATTCATTATATGCTCTCAAAATTAGGAGCAACTTTTATTGTTATGATTTACAATTTTATTACTCGAAAAATATTTATTGAAAAAAAATAGAGGTCGTTTCTTGTAAACCTCTTTTTTTATATTAATTTTTAAACAAATTTATAAGAATACTTTTCGTATTTTCTTTACTATACTCTTCGCTTTTCTTTCGGGCATTTTTTGTAAGTTTTTTTCTTTCATTTGCACGCATTTCCAAAGCAAAAGCCATCTTTTTGGCTAGATCTTTATAATTTGTTGGATGAAAAGTAATACCATTTTCTTGGTCAAATAAATAATCGCTTGGACCATACTTATTAGAACCAATTACAAGAGTCTCACAAGCCATAGCTTCTAATCCTACAAGTCCTAAAGATTCACTTTGCATTCTCGTTGGATAAACAAAGGCTTCTAATGAATTGTAAATTGAGACTAAATCTTTTTGTGGAAAAAAATTCTTTCGAATTATGTAAGGTTCTAATTTGTATTTTTTTATTAAAGCATTTAATTTTTCTTCTTCTTGGCCACTTCCAACTATTAAAAACTTTATATTTTTCCATTTTTTTAACTTATTGAATTCAGAGATCGCTTTAACAAAGACATCGTAACCTTTATCCTTTTCAATACGAGCAATAAATCCAAAATATTTATACTTATTATCAAGCCCTACACACTTTAAAGCCGTTTTTTTGTTCATTTTTTGAAACAAATTGATATCCACACCACCCGATGGATAAATAACAATTTTCTGTTTAGACATCTTAAATTTTGTTCTTAAAACTTGTTCAAAATATTTTGATGGAACGACAACGACATCTGCAAATTTTAAAAAGACTTTACTTAAATGCAAATAATTACCATCTGTTTTTGTATCGGGAACCAAATCATTACCATGGACATTTAATACAAATTTCGTTTTTTTAGAACAAATTGCTGGAAGAAATACTCCAATAGTCGTATGAGATATAAAATGAACGTAGATAAAATCATAATTGTTAAACAGGGCTTTAAAAAAAGAAAAAACAAATAATCTAACATAAGCAAAAAATTTCTTTATTTTTCCTATTGATTTGTGCATTACAATTAGATCCATAGACAAATTATTTTGTTCAAGTATTTCATATGTATTTTTTACAAAAGATCCATAATGAGGAAATTCTTCACTTGGGTACATGTTACTAACAAACAATACATCTTTTTTTAGAATTCCCTGGTCATTTTTAGAAATTAAAAAGAGAAGAGCTAAATAAGGAATTAAATGAATGTTGATTAGGATATTGCCAAAACAAGAAAGTATAAAAAAGAAAAAGAAAAGAAAACAATACGATTTTTGCAATTTACTATTCCTTAAAATAGAAAGAAAGAAAAGAATATAAACGAATGTACCTAAAATTCCTAAAGTATATAGAATATCAAACACATCTATGCCCATATTTTGTATTTTATTCTCCATACCAAATATTTTCTCTAAAGAAGAACTTTCTCTAAAATTTTTATGCATTTCTTCTAAAGAATGTAATCTTTCGTTAATCTTTATATTATTTTCCATTTGAAAAATTCTATTACTATCCAACTTATAGACTAAAACAAAAAGCAACACAACTCCTAATAGGAATATACCTTTTAAAGAATTTTTCCTTATTTTCAATACAAGAAAATAAGAAAGAATAAGTAAAAATACCATACTAAAAATGACTTGATTGGTCAAAAAAACGAGTCCTAAAAAAAGAAGAAAAAAAAGACCTTTTAATAAATAATTATTACTTTCATTCACATAAATAAGTGACATTCCAAACAACAAAAGATACGTATTTAATAATGGTTTAGGAAAAGGAAAAAGAAAAGAAATAAAACCAAGAAGCATGGTAATGAATGATAAATAACACATGGACTTTTTATTTATTTTATCATTTTTGTATTTTTTAAAAAAAAGAATTAACACAGGTAAAGAAAAAATAGTCAGCGTACTTCTTAGCGTATCATATAAATTAAAATGCCCTTTTATTAGATAGGATATATAAATAAAAAAATAAAAACCTAAACATAAAAACATTTTTTTAGACGTACTATTTTTTACACTATAAAACAGCGCATACAACAAAAATATACTTTTCAAAACAATCGAAATGGAAAAAAATATAGGAAAGGAAACTTCCAAAAAGTCTAGCACTGGCCACAATAAAATATAAATATATACTAGATCTATTTTTTTTAATTTATCCATAAACTACTCCTTATCCAACTTATCTTTTTTTAAATTTTTGTTGTGTTTAAATAAAATATCCGTTTTCAAAACAATGAATAAGAAAATAATCATCAAACCAACATAAATAAATATAACGTAATAAGTATCTCCTAAAGCATAGAAAATAGACAATCCAGCAAAAAGAATATCAATGGCGTAAATAAGCAACAATGAAGCACGAGTGGAAAATTGCATTTTTAAAAGTTGATGATGAAAATGTTGTTTATCGGGAGTACTAAAAGGATTTTGTTTTTTTAAAACTCTTCTGATAATGGAAAACACCACATCTAAAATTGGAGTTGCTAAAATGATTAGCGGAATAATTAACGAAGTAAATGTCGCCGTTTTGTAGCCAAGTAAAGTAGTAACCGCTATGATGAAACCTAAAAAATTACTTCCTGTATCTCCTAAATAAACTCTGGCAGGAGGAAAGTTATAAACTAAAAATCCAAGAATTGAACCTAACATAATTAACGCTAGAGTGGTATCCAATCCTTGTTGAGCATTCATAATAAAAGCAATAATAGAGATAGTTAAAAAATAAATGGAACTAACTCCAGAACACAGTCCATCTAAGCCATCTGATAAATTAATTGTGTTCACAATAGAAACAATTAGAAACATGGTAATTATATAATTCCAAGGAGCAGCAAACGTAAGATTCATTCCTAATATACTTATATAATCCAAAGTAATATGACCATAAAAAACAACTATCCCTGCTGCAATAAATTGTGCAATTAATTGATATCTTGTTTTTAGAGGATTAATATCATCAATTAATCCCATTAAAATAAGTAAAAAACTTCCCATTAAAATAGAAAGCATCTGAACGCTACTTCTAGCGTACAACATGTAACCTAACATAAATGAGAAAAAAATGGCAAGACCTCCTAAAGTAGGCATAGGAATTTTATTAATTCTTCTCTCATTTGGATAATCCAAAGCTTTCACGTGTTTGGCTATTTTTTCCACTATTGGAGTCACTACTAAACTACATAAGAAAGTAACAAAGACTATAATAAATATATCATGACCATTTACAAACATAATTTCACTTCCATTCTTATTTTACCAAATTCAAAAAAAAAAATGAAGCAAATTAAATAAAACTATTTTATTTCTTCATTTTTAGTATCTTCTTGATAATTTTTATCTGTTGTTTTATTTTTCTTTCTAGAACTCTTTTTATTTTTTTTAGTCAACAAACAAATATTTAAAAAGAACGAAGCAAAAAGACCAACTCCAAAAGCAATACAGACATAAAAATACATAGAAGCATTTTTTTGTAAATTAATCATTTCTTCTTGATTCCATACTTGAAAAGTGCCTTCTTTAGTATCATAACTGTAATATTCGTATTTTCCTGTTTCTAAATTCATTCCATAGCAAAGGACAAAACGGCTATCTTCCTCAAATTTATAAATAGGAACATCTATGTCATTTATTACCATGGTTGCTTTTTGATAATCCTTTAATTCCTCTTTAAAATCAGTCAGATATATACTCAATGCACTTGATTTTGTTTCATTGTAAAGAAAGTATTCTTGGCTTTCTTCCTTATATATAGCTAAGTAAACCTTTCCAGAAGGATCTTTTAAACCAATTAAAGTAAATTTTGTAATGTCGCTCCAATAAGCTGGAATAGAAAAACCATTTATCTCAATTGTTTTTTCTTCGTAGTATTCAGGTTTAGTTAAATTTTTAGCATTCTTTATAATTGTATACGACGTTTCTCCAATCTTGACTTCAATTGGATTTGTATCTTCTACCTGAACAGTAAGGATATATTTTTTTTGAACTCCTGTTTCAGCAGTGACCACAATTTCAAAAGTATTGATTCCTTCACTAACTTCCATTTCTCCAGTTCCAGAAACTGTAGCATGAGATTCATTTCGTTTCGCATCTATTTTTACAGTATTAACGGTTGATGGAACGGTAATCGTATACTCGAAATTATCTTTAGAAAAAGCTGGAATCAACTCATAACCTTCAACTGTTAAAGAGGCTAAAGTGGCATCGCTAGATTTTACTCTGGCAGGAACAACGGTAACTCTTTTACTCAAAGAAACGTTAGAATTTTCTCCATCTCCATCTCCATCTTCATCTTCGCTTGTTATATCTCCACTTACAGTAAATCCAATAGTTCCAGTGGAAGTTGCTTTACACTTTACACTTAAGGTTTTTGTTGTATTTTTTCCGTTGCTTGTAGCATCCGCAAAACTCTGAGAGCAGCCACTTGTTGCGCCAGAAGAGCGAACATCAATATCCCAAGCGGCCGTATTTTTTAAAGTAACCGATATTGTAACGGTATTCCCTACTTCTACTGTAGAAGCTCCACTAATAGAAGCGCTACCTTTGGCCCAAACACAAAGAGGTAGCGATAGAATCGTCACAATCAAAAATAATATCCCTTTTTTCATTCTTTACTCCTAACTTTGAGAAATCTTAGTTTTCCCTAATAAATATTGACGCATTTTCAATAAATCTGCTGAATTTATTTTATCTTTATTGGCCAAATGAGCCGCTTCTTTATAAACACCTGAAAGAGTCGTCTTTCCTAATAAATATTGACGCATCTTTAATAAATCCGCTGAATTTATTTTTCCATCACCTGTTAAATCACCGTAAATTACAACTGTATAATTTAAACCATTAAAACTAATTTTATCTCCTGAACTAATTGTTTTTCCATCCGACTTTATACTAATACTTTTATTTTGTAATTTATTTTGCACAGAAGAAATACTTTCTCCTACTTTAAATCCAAATACATAACTACCTTCTATTTTATAACCAGCTTCTTTAATATAGTTCTCTAAAGTTTTATTCTCTTGTACTGGTACATTTGGAGTAGAATTATTTGGATAATCCGTTGCACTACAAATAGTACACATTCCTCCACTTGCATAAACAAGACCAGCTTTTACAGGGCTACTAGCACTACTATTGGCTCCGATATTAAAGAAATTGTAAAGTCCTTGATACGTTACCCCTTCGTATTGAAATTCTTTGCCATTCGTATTCGTACCACTCGAAGTACCTGATTCTTGTCTTGCCAAAGAAGCTAAATATACAGCACTAACATTAGCCTCTTTTCCAGCTTCTACAAAAATAGAAGCATACATTTGATTATCCAAAACCGATAAACCTTCCATAAAAGTATTTTTTAAAATATTTTGAACCACTTCTGTAGTGTAATTACTTGAATTTTCTAAACTTTCAAATTGCAAAATATACTTTTCTGTTAAAAAATTACGAGGATCGACGTAATAAGCCACGGTATCATCGTTTGGCATATACCATCCCTTATCATTTCCCGCTTGAATCGGTTTCCCATCTTCCAATTCAAAATATTTATCTCCACCTTGAATGGCTCCAGTTATTTTGAAATTCCAAATCGCATGAACAAATTTCTCTCCCGTTTCCATTGCGGTAAATGTCCAATTAGGATGTTTTGTATGTAAAGCGCGCAATGGGGCTTTGTAACTTTCTGGAAATCCCTGTTTATTTAAAGATTCTTCGAACACTGGGTCCGTAATCGTCGTCTGTTTTTCTATACTTACTAAATTACCACCTGGTCGATTGTAAACATCATCCATATTTTTATAAATAGGAATATTAAATTCTAAAGGCAAATCAAACAAACCATTTTTTTTGTAGGCCTCGTAACTAATTATAGCCTCACTAGAAGGTGCCGCCAAGTTAGACATATACAAATGATTATAAATTTCATAATATCCATTTGGATTTACATTAAATTTTTTCAAATAACTTGTAAATTGACCTCTAGAGATATAGGAATTAGAAATAAATTTTGCTCCGCCAATAATTGCCTTTTTTGGGCTAGTCCAAGGACGATCGTATTTATCATAGCCTGCCACGTGAATATATTTTGAACACATATAGCCAGTAACATTTTGGTAACTTACTTGGTACCATCCATCTTCACAATCATTTTTCTTTCCAGCAATTTTATTTAAAGATAACACCGTTATGGAATCTCCATCATCCAATTCCATTAAAATATTATCTTTACCATTTTCTTTGGCAGTAGTTGGTTTTGAGCGCAATCGAACATTTTCTCCAGTTACTTCTCCAGTATAAGTTGTCTCAGCAATCACTCCAATAGGAAAAGAAAATATAGATGAAAAACCAATACTTATTGCTAAAAATATACGGGTTGTTTTCAATAAGTGATTCTGTAATTTTTTCTTCATCAAAATTTCCCTCCTTTTTGTAATTTTATTATAACATTAAGATTGATTATTTTGAACAAAAGTGCATTTTGAATTGTCATACGATTGTCAAGCAACTGTTTATTGTAAATATATACAATTTTAGGATATAATAATAAAATATGAGAGGATCAATATATGAAAGTATTATTAAAAAAAATAAAACGAACTAATAAGATTGCATTAATCATTTATATATTATCTATATGTCTTTTTATAGCAAGCTATATGTATTTTTTTGCTTCCATTTTTAAATTAGAAGGAATAGAAACTTTTATACGAATTTCTTTACTTGTCTTATTTGGAATTTGGTTTATTATTTATTTTTTATTTGGTTTATCCACATTGGTTACCAGAAAAATTAAAAAATTTTTAAGTTTAACTATTTTGAACCTATTTCTATTTATAATTTTATTCGTCGCTTCGGTAATAATTCATCGTATATATGGAAAATTAGAATTACTTACCAATAAAGAATATACTCTTTATACGACAAATTTAATTGCACTTAAAGAAACTGAATTGAATCCAAATAGCAAAATAGGAATGATTAGTAATAATGAAGATGTCGAAGGATACATATTAGCCAACACTTTAAAAAATAAAGAAAACTTATCGCAAGAAGTAGAGTATTTTGATGATTATTATACAATGCTTAATGCATTATATAGTAAAGAAATAGCAGCAGCATTTGTTTCAAGTAACTATGTGATTTTATTTAGTAGTGAAGAGGTCTATGAAGATATTGGAGAAGAAACAAAAGTTTTGTATGAATACAGCGAACAAATGAAATCTAAAACAATTTCCAATACCAACAAAAAATTAACTGAACCTTTTACGGTTTTATTAATGGGAGTTGATTCTGAAAAAAATGGATTGAACGCAAATGCTGCCTTTAATGGCGACACACTAATGCTTATTACGTTCAATCCACAAACTCTAAACGCTACTATGCTTAGCATTCCAAGAGATACCTATGTTCCTATTGCTTGCAATAACAATCGTTACCATAAAATCAATTCTTCTGCTGCTTATGGAACCGAATGTGTTATCAATACAATAAAAAATTTAATAGACGTTGAAATCGATTATTACGCTAAAATTAATTTTAGAGGTGTAATGGATTTAGTAGATGCAGTTGGTGGAATCGATGTGGATGTAGAACAACCAGATTATCAAGTTTATGTAAAACGCTATGGAGAAGGAAAACTGTGCGAAAGCAACCATGTTCGAGATATTACTCATCCTGTATGTATGGATACAGGAATGCAACATTTAAACGGAGAACAAGCTCTAGCGTACGCTCGAAATAGACATGGTTTTTTACAAAGTGATTTAGCTAGAAATAGACATCAGCAACAAATTGTAGAAGCCTTAGCAAAAAAATTACTTTCCATAAATAGTTTCGGGGAATTTGAAAAATTATTGGACGCTATAGGAAAAAATATTGCAACGAATTTGTCAACTACACAAATTTTATCTTTTTACCAAACACTTAAAAGTATGCTAATGCAAAGTTTAAAAGGAAATGATTTTATTAACATTCAAAAAGCGTATTTGGAAGTTTATAGTTTGCCTGTTATGGTAGGTGGTCTAAGGCTTTCTGCATTAGGATATCACGAAAATAGTTTAAAGAAAATACAAGAAGCTATGAATGTCAACTTAGGCTTAAAAGAAGAAGAAATGATCAAAACCTTCTCTTATGATTACAATGAAGAATATGCATCACCTATTATTGGCAAAGGTATAACTGGAGGAAATAAAGAAACAACAGTACCTAATTTAATAGGAAGTACTGTAAAATACGCAGAAGATTGGGCCAACAACAATGGTATAGCTTTGGAAAAGTCTTTTCGTTGTAGCGATGGTATACCAGGTATTATTGGAGACCAAAGTGTTAGTATTGGAACCTATATAAAATCAATATCTAGTATAACAATATATATTAACCAAGTTTGTGATACCTCAAAACCAAAAGAACCCGACAATTCAGGAAATACAACTGATAACAATACAAACAATGATTCAAATTCGATAGAAAGTATTCCTGGAGGACCAAATGATACCAATTCACCTAGTGATAAAAATGACGAACAAGACAATCCTCCAAAAAATGATAAAGATGAATCTGATATAAACATTCCTGGAGGGCCTACAAATGATTTAGAAAACTAAACTTTTGGTTTTCTTTTCATTTGTATTCTTATATCGATTTTGATATGATAGAAAAGAGGGATAAAAATGAAAGAATACACGAAAAACCAATTTCATCGACTACGAATTGCTCTGTTTATTAACAGCGATAAAAGAAATAAATACATCATTAAACATAATATTTTTAAAAGTGTTGGAGAAAATTTCTTTTTTCAACCTCGTTTTATTCCATCAGATCCAAAACTAATTAAGTTTCATAATAATGACATCGTTACTAGTAATGTTACTTTTGTTAATCATGATATTTTTAATCAAGGGTTAAGTAAATTAGGGCAAGGAGACTTTTGTTATCACACTGGCTGTATCGAAATTATGGACAATGTATTCATTGGTTGCAATAGTACAATACTTGGAAATGTAAGAATTGGACCGAATGCCATTATAGCAGCAGGTAGTGTTGTTACAAAAGATGTTCCTCCCAATAGTATTGTTGCAGGAGTTCCAGCAAAAGTTATTGGGGACTTTGACTCTTATGTTGAAAAAAGAAAAATAGACAATCACATGTATTCTGAAGATGAATTATGGGAAAAATTTGATCAAGAAAAAAAGAATAACGAGAATTAATTCTCGTTATTTTCTTTTTCATCAATAGAAATATGACTTTTAGCATTTAAAGAAAAATCAGCAAATTCCCCTTTTAAAAACAATGGATACGCCGCCGCCCCAATCATCGCTGCATTATCCGTACAATACTTAATTTCTGGAATACTAAACTTCACTTGATAAGCATCAGCTAATTTTTTCATTTCAGCTCGTAAGTGACGATTGGCAGATACACCTCCAGCCACTATAAACTCTTTTACGTTGTTTCTTTTTAAAGCAAGCTCAACTTTTCGAATCAATTCATCTATGACAGTCACTTGAAAGCTCTTAGCTAAGTCTTCTTTTCTTACCTCATTTCCTCTTTGCTTTTCGTTATGAACCAAATTGATAATATGACTCTTTAATCCACTAAAGCTAAAATGATAGGAATCGTCATTTACAGGTTTTGGTAATGCATAAGTGGGTTGCCCTTTTTCAGCTAATTTATCTACATTAGGTCCTCCAGGATAAGTAAGCCCCAATACTCTTGCCACTTTATCAAAACATTCACCAATTGCATCATCTAAAGTACTTCCTAATACTTTAAAATGATAATCCTCTCTCATAAAAATTAAATCAGTGTGCCCTCCACTAACCACTAAAGCAAGCAAAGGAAATTGCAACGGATGATCAATCGCATTGGCATAAATATGACCTATTGTATGATTTACAGCTAACAAAGGCTTTTTATACACAAATGATAGCGTTTTGGCAAACTCTACTCCCACTAATAGACTTCCCAACAAACCAGGAGCGTACGTTACCGCTATGGCATCAATTTGTTCTATAGAAATAGAACTTTTATTAAAAGTTTCTTCTAATACCAAAGTGATATTCTCTGTATGCATTCGTGATGCGATTTCAGGAACTACACCACCATACAAAGCGTGCGTATCCATTTGCGATAAAACGGTAAACGATTCTACCACACAACCATTTTTTACGATAGCCATGCTTGTTTCATCACAAGAAGTTTCAATGGCTAAAATATAAACATCTTTCATCTTTCTAACCTTCTTCCCATTAAATACGCATCTTCTCCATCCCCATAATATCTTTTGCGAATATGGACGATTTGAAACCCAAATTTTTGATACAATTGAATTGCTATCTTATTGCTTTTACGAACTTCTAAAGTTATTAACTTCACACTGTCTTTCAAATCACTAATCATATAATCCAAAAGACACGTAGCAATATTTCGACCTCGGTATTCTTCCTGGACAATAAGCTCTATTATGTCTGCAGTTTCATTAAGTTCTGTATACATAAGGAAACCTCTAACTGTATTTTTTTCTTCAAATACTAATATTTTGGTAAAAGAATTTGTTTTCAATTCCAATAAATTATTTGTTTTTGAAAAATTAGAAGTTAAACGATTTCCTAAAACATTTATAGCTTCAATATCACTTTCTATAAAATTCCGAATCATTTTTGAACCTCAATTTGTTTTACATACAATGGGTTAACAGCATGTGAGACTATAGATGGCAAGTTTGTTGAAAAATTTACAATTTTTTCATAATCTATTTCCACATTTTCTACATCTTCATCACTTTCCACAAATTCTTTATTCAAGACATATTGATAATCCCCAATTAATTGATTTTCTTTAGTAAACGTCCCTAAAAATACACCATTTTTTTCTCTTTCTACAATTCGAACTTTTTCATGCGAAAAAGAAACAGCTTTTATTTCTAAACTAGAAATCGTTTTAATTGGAATTTTTAAGGTAAAACTTAGTGTTTTGGCAATGGTGACTCCTAGTCTTACTCCCGTAAAAGATCCTGGACCATTAGTAACCAAAATCTCTTTTATATTCTGAACTTCAATTCCAGCAGAAGTTAAAATATCTAATAAAATGGGCATAATAGTCATGCTATGATTTTGATGAGTTTCAACCTCACTTTTACGAAAAACTTTTCGGTCTTTGAACAAAACAATAATAATATTTGTTCCATGTGTATCCAAATACAAAGTATACATTGCGACTACTTCCTCTCTTAACAACACAAAAAAACTCGTACACGAGCCTTATTATAACACACTATGGCATAAATCTTCATAAAGATTTCCATGTGGTTCAAAAATCAATACTCTTGTATCTTCATCAATTACTTTAAACTTGATATTCAATCTTTCTTCAGGTAAACTACTACTAATTAAATCAGACCATTCGATAATTGTTACTCCACCTTTTGTAAAATAATCATCCAAACCAACGTTTTCTTTAGAACCTTCCAAACGATATACATCCATATGATAAAGTGGAAGTTCTCCCAAAGGATATTCTTTTACTAAGTTAAAAGTGGGTGAAGTCACATTTTCTTCAATTCCCAAAGCTTGGGCAAACCCTTTTACAAAAACGGTTTTGCCACTTCCAAGTTCTCCTTCTAAACAAATAACCATATTTGGAAATTTTTCACTTTCTATATTTTGGGCAATTTCCATAGTATCTTTTTCATTTCTTGAAGTATATTTATAATCCACTTTTATCACCTAATAATATTATAACAAAAGAGATTTATTTAATTCAAATCTTTTTATTGTTTAATTGACAATACTTAACTTCTTTTTTTATTTAAAGATTTAAAACCATGCAATATGGTTTTACGATCAAAATTTTTTCTTGCTTCCAACATCAATAGCTTAACTGTTTCCAGCACAAGGTTTTTAGTTTCTACATCCAATTTCGTAAATGTTTTCAAAAATCCAGGTAAATATTTTATTTTTAATTTCATTAATTGTTCTATATTTGAAATATTATTTTTCTCCAAAACTTGAAACAACGTATTAATAAAAATTTCTCTTTTCTTTTTGTCCACTTGTACTAACCAATTGGTAATCGTTTTGTTTATTTTATTACTTGTTTCATTAACTTCTTTTATTGTCACAAAAGATGTATTTAGAACTTGCCAAGTTAATGGATCATGTTGCCATAAGCCAATAGAATCACTTTTAATAACTTTGCAATCTCCTTTATGAGTTAAAAGCATACCAATAATAGAAGTTTCCGGTTGAAAGGAAAATATTTTTGGCAATAAAGCTGTATAATTTTCGGAAAGTATAAACTCTTCAGAAAAACCTGGTCCATCGTTATTAAAAACCTTTTTGATTCTTTTTTGAATTCGTCTCTTACATTTTACACTAGCATAAACAGCCAAATTTCCACCTTTTGAGTGTCCTCCCAAATAAAGGTGTCGTAAATAGAATGGGATTTGATTTACATAAAAAACAGCTTCTTTTTGTGATGGCACTTCTTCCATATAGCCCATATTTAAATCTTCTTTCCATCCTACAAGTGTTTCATCTGTCCCTTTAAAGGCAACATAAGCAGTATTAAACTTCAAATGAATAATAAGAGCTGAAAACTGTTTTTCTTCCTTTTTAGATAGTTTATTAACATAATGAGATACTTTTAAATCCTTAAACCGTTTAGAATCTTTTAATAGATTAAAAAAATTGTAAGGATTTTGCGATAAAGCAAACTTCTTAGCCATTTCTTTTTCGGTATATGTATTTAAAAATCTCTCTAAAATAGTGTTAATAGTTTCTGTTTTTGAAAAATTTTTCTTTTTAATTTCAACATAAGAAAATTCAGAAAGAATTAAATTATCCACTTCATTAAAAGAACTTTGCTTAAATGTTAAATCTCCTCGCCATTTCAAATAGTCTTCTAAATTCGCCATAAAAAACTCCTTTATAATTACCCAAAAATTAATTCTATTTTAAAGCAAAAAAAAAGAATTAGCAAGTTAGAATTGATGATAAATAAAACATTAAAGAAAAACTGTGTTAACAAATAATAAAAAAAATAGTTATTAACTATTCCTATCTTCTATTAGTATTTTCACTACTTAGTCCATATTGAGTTAATGGAATCACAATGTACTTTTTTTCATTACTTACAATTCCGTATGGTATTTCAATACCCTCTTCATTTTCAATATGAAAATCTCCAATTTCCCATCCCTCTTCAGGGGTATAAATTTGTGCTACTTCTATCAACACATTCTCTATTGGTACCTCAGAAAGTAATTCTCTTTTAAAATTTTTTTGACTAATAATTTCATTATTCATACAAACCTTCTCCTTATAATCTATTGTATCATAAATTTATTAAAATAAAAAAAAATAGGCAACTTCCTATCTTCGCTTACACTATTGTCGGCGTTCTAGTGCTTAACTTCTCTGTTCGGGATGGGAAGAGGTGTATCCACTAGGCTATCGTCACCTATAAAGGATTTTGTCCTTTAAAAACAAGATAATGTATTCATCTAATTAAATAAATAAAGTTAAATCCTCGATCTATTAGTACTAGTCAGCTCAACGTATCACTACGCTTCCACCTCTAGCCTATCAACGTTGTAGTCTACAACGAATCTTACTTCACGAAGAATGGGAAAATTCATCTTGGAGGAGGCTTCCCGCTTAGATGCTTTCAGCGGTTATCCCGTCCATACATAGCTACTCTGCACTGCAACTGGCGTTACAACAGATACACCAGAGGTATGTCCATTCCGGTCCTCTCGTACTAGGAACAGCTCTCCTCAATTTTCCTACGCCCACGATAGATAGGGACCGAACTGTCTCACGACGTTCTGAACCCAGCTCGCGTGCCACTTTA
>CANPIX010000026.1 GCA_947574215.1 uncultured Mycoplasmatota bacterium
TGTTGCTATTATCCCAAAATTTTACTATGAATCCATCTTTTTCTTGAACATGATAGCCATATTGTTTAATGGTTGGTAAAAACTCATCAATCAAAATCTTTATTTCTCTAATAGCTCCAGCTTTTAAGTATCCAATTAGAGGTCCACTACCATCAAGAAATAAACGACCATCCTCATAAATCACTAATTTACATCTTGTAAGAGGGTTTTGTATCTTTATCAACCAATTCTTACACATCATCCATCAATCCTTTCAAAATCACAAAGTTTTAACCAGTTTTTAAGCCCGTTGTGAAGTTGTTCTAAACAGGTTAATCAAATACCCATCAAAACCAGTTTAACCCAAATTAAGCACGTTTTAAGAATAACTTAATTCGAGTGAACAAGCTGCTCAGAATCTTGATCACTCAAATCAGTCTTTAAATAAAATAATTTCTCTATATCTGCATATATGAATCTTGTTTCTTCATACGTCGATACTATCTTCTAAATAGTTTTATCTCTATTTAGTTAATCAATGCCATTCTATTACTCATACTCTATATAAATTACCTGTAAAACATTGATTCAATCTCTTTCTTTTGTTTCTTTAGTTTAAATTAATACCTGTAAAAATAATATCTACCTGTAAAATAATCTTTCTTTAAAAATAAATGTTTGTTTAAATTTAAATTTAGATTTGAATTTGAATTGTTAATATCTTTAGTATTATTATTATAAGTGCGTTTAACGAGGTAAAATGTGCTCTCATATAAGCACGCCCAATCTCGTGTCTAAGTTGAAAATCTGTGCTGCAAATACCGATGATCATATAATCATCTATCTTAATATACGAAATAAAATTAAACTTTCAATTATTCTTGTTACATTTCATAAAAAACTGATACTTTTGATACGTTTTTGATACACTTGAACAAAAGAAAAGAGTCTAACACATTGGTTAAACCCTTATAAAATCTAACTTTCTATCAATTGTATAGAACTCATAGTCCTCGGTGTTGCAGACTCTAAGCACTATACTAATGTAAATTTCCAAACACATTAGATAAATTATCATTAATTACTAATGTTGCAAACTTATCATATGGGGTTTTGTCTTTGTTTATAATAATCAAATTCTTACCTCCAAATAATCTAACCAAACTACTCGCAGGTTCTACTGTCAATGATGTACCAGCCACAATTAAAGTATCAGCTTTACTTATATAGTCTTGTGCAATAGAAAATGCCTCTGGTAACATATCACCATACAATACAACATTAGGTTTAATTATACCTCCACAATCACATTTAGGTATCCCATTACTATTAAAAACAAAATCCGAATCATATTCCTTACTGCATTCGATACAATAGTTCTTACGAATAGTTCCATGTATTTCTAAAACATTACTACTTCCAGCCTTTTGATGCAATCCATCTATATTCTGAGTAACAATTGCTTTAAGTTTTCCAAGTTTCTCTAGTTTACTTAAATACAAATGGGTTACATTAGGTACTGCATCCAAACAATTCATCTTATTCTTATAAAAATCAAAGAAAACTTCAGGTTCATTATGAAAGCACTTTGAACTTAATAGATACTCTGGCTCATAATTATTCTTATCTTTATATAAACCATTATCTCCTCGAAAATCTCTAATACCACTTTCAGTAGAAACACCAGCTCCTCCAAAGAACACAATATTATCTGATTCATCTATTATCTTTTGTAACATTTCAATATTATCCATACACACGTTTCCTTTCATTGTCTATATTATACACCACTATAATCACATTAACTACGCCTAGATGTCACTATTTTTATAAATTGTCGCCTAGATGTCGCCTAAAACAATCATCAAAGATATATCAAATCCACAAATCCCTTTATTTTAGGGCAAAAAAAGTGAGGACACATTAAGTCGTGTCCTCTTCAGGGGGTTTTGGTTGATTCACTCTCACATAAAATCGTAAGAGCGTTTCGAAAGGTTAGCATGATATCTATCATGCTATTAAAATGATATAATGAATTCGTTCCTTTGTCAAACAAATTCGTATTATTTTTAAAATTTTTCTTTTTCTTTTTTCAATTTTAAATTTTTTAAATCTTCATAATAAATACCTTGTGCCATACTTACGTACGGAATTACCCATATTAAAGCAATACCAAAAGTTATAATTCCTAATAAAATCCATCCTAAAAAACTTAAGCAGAAAAGAAAATAATCCCACTTATAGCCATTCATCATTTCTTTACTTTTTATTAAATATTCCATTGGAGGTTCTTCTGGATTATCCACATAGATAAATAGTGTCATGGCATAGCCAAGAGCCATAATAATTCCTGGAATAATAAATAGAAGACTCCATAAAAATACAAAAATTGTTGTTAATATTGAAATTGCTAAAATTGGTAGAACTTTTCCTACAAACTTAAATAAGTCTTCTTTTGCTACTTCTTCACCTCTTATTATCTTTAAAACGTAATAATAAAAGCCAACGGTTAATGTTGCTGTAAAACATGTGGCTGCAAGAGTTAAGCAATTGAAAATCAAGCTATTTTTTTCAAAAAGCAATGCAATTCCAAAACTACATAAAAAAGAAATAACAAAAATAGTAAAATATCCTATCCAAAATATTTTTATATTCTTTCTTGTCACTTTTTTTGCTTTTTCTTTTATTAGATTATGGTTCATTAATAACCTCCTACTATTAGTATATTTTAAAAAAAAATTTTAATCAATATTTGTAATGCTTTTTAAAATTTTTTGATATTTTTCTTCTAAAATACAACCATTATTTAAAAACATTTCGCTATCCTCTTTTGCTTGAAGTAATATTTTATAATCTTGCTGTAAATTACCTATTTTAAATACCATATCGCCACTCTGTTTGGTTCCAAATAAATCTCCTCCTCTACGCATTAAAAAATCTTGTTCACTAATATAAAAACCATCATTACTCGTTTCCATTATTTTTAACCTTTCTGTATCATGATCACTAATAAGATAGCAATAAGATTCCAAATCATTTCTTCCCACTCTTCCTCGTAATTGATGAAGCGTAGCTAATCCAAACAATTCCGCATTAAATATAACTATCGTTGTTGCATTTTTGACATCAACACCAACTTCAATTACTGTAGTTGCAATTAAAATTTTTGTTTTCCCCTCTTTGTAGCGATTCATTATTTCTTCTTTTTCTAGAGTTTTCATTTTACCATGTAAAATTTCTATCTCTACTTTATTTTTGAAAGCCATTTTAAAACTTTCTTTTAGATGATTTACGTCATGTAAATTCCTTTCTTCGGTTTCTAAAATACTTGGAGCAACAACATAAACTTGATGTCCTTTTTTAATTTGTTCTAAAATACTTTTTAAAACACTTTTTAATTCACTTTCCTTTTTGACAAAAGTTTTTATTTCTTTTCGCCCCATTGGCTTCGTTTTAATCATGCTTGTATCCATATCTTGATAAATTGTTAATGCGTATGTTCTTGGAATTGGAGTAGCACTCATATAAATAATATCTGGCATATTCCCTTTATTTTGTAAATTTCCTCTTTGATTAACTCCAAAACGGTGCTGCTCATCTGTTATTACTAATCCTAATTTTTTAAAAATTACTTCTTCACTAATCAAAGCATGTGTTCCAATTAGTATATCGATTTCTCCATTAAAAAGATTTTCTATAATTCGTTTTCGTTCACTTTTCTTTTGGCTTCCAATTAATATTTCTACTTTCACACCATGGCTAGATAAAAGATTTTTAATTGTAGTGTAATGCTGTTTTGCTAAAATTTCCGTTGGAGCCATTAATGTACTTTGGTATCCGCTTAGAAAATTAGCATACATAGAAATGGTTGCTACAATCGTTTTACCACTTCCTACATCTCCTATTAATAAACGATTCATTTTTTTATTACTTTTTAAATCTTCTAAACATTCTTGAGTTGCTTTTTCTTGATCTAAGGTTAACTTAAAAGGAAGATTTTCAATAAAAAACTTTAATTTATCATCTTCAAAGTGTTTTGAATGACCAAGAATTTCCTTATTTTTCTTTTTTAAATAATTAATTTTTAACATAAAAATAAAAAATTCCTCATAGATAAGACGTAATTTTGCTTGTTTTATTTCTGTAGTATTTTTAGGAGAATGGATGATATTGATAGAGGCTGCTTTTTCTTGAAAGTGATATTTTTCTTTTAGCTCTGTTGGAATATAATCAATAATTTTTTCTTTTTTGACAATTGCATCTTTTATTGCATTTTGAATTTGAATGTTTTTAAGGCCTTTAATACTATGATATACTGGTTCTATTTTTGCTTCTTTTAAAAACCCTAATTTTATTTCGCTAGCTACAAAACTATTTTTGGATCTGGTGTATTTTCCAACTAACATAATTTCTTTTCCAATATCTAAATTTTTATATAAAAAAGCTCGATTAAAAATCGTAACGTTAATAAGCAAGTCTTCTGTTAAAACTCTAAAAGATAAACGATTAAAATTTCTTTTTATATAGGACAGTTTTGGAGTAGTTTCAATTGTGGCATTAATCGTAACGCTAGTGTTTTCATTTACAGCATTTAAATCTACTGGTTTATAAATATTGTAACGATATGGATAATACGTTATTAAATCTTCTAAGTTGTATATATTTAGTTTGTTAAACAAAACAATGGATTTAGGTCCTAATCCTTTTATTTTTTCTAATTCCATCAGAATTCTCCTTATATTTTCATTATACAGTATAGGTGAACAATTGTATAGTTTTTCTAATGGTTACAATGTGCGTTGCTCCTCAAAGACGTTTGTTAAAATGTAGGGAATGTAGTCTTTATAACCTATAAGAATTTCCAAATAATCTTCTTCATAGAAATTTGATACTACCACTCTTCCTACCGAAGACTTTGCATGAATAAAATTAAAATTTCCTAAGTAAAGTGCAACATGTCCAGGATATTTATTGTTCGGTGTTGGTTCTTCGAATTCTAAAGATTGCGTATGAAAAAATAAAACGTCTCCTATTTGAATTTCTGCTATCTTATTTTCTTTTTCTATTTTGCTGAAATTTCGTAAATCGTAAAATAAACCAATGGAACTTGTCATCACTTTTGTTGTGGAACTTTGTCCATAACCATCTTTTCTGATCGAAAAGGAAAATAAATCTCTATAAACTACATTAATTAATTATTCACAATCAAAACAATCAAATTGATTATTTGGCAATTGTGCAATTTTATATAAATGTTTTATACTTTCTAATTTTATACTTTCTCTTATTTCTTTTTCTTCCATTTTTACACCAACTTTTTTGGATTATTCTAACATTTAAAGTATATAAAATCCATGTTTTTTACTGTAAGAAAACAACTATTAAAAAAAATTTTAAAAACTTGCAAAAAAGTGTTGACAAATTAAACCTTTTCCATTAGGATATAAATCACCAATTCACTTTAAGAAGGCGAATTGGTGCTAGTATCACACTAGTCAACCCCTTTTTATTCTTTTAGAAGCTGTCTTCAGGGGGCAGCTTCCAATTTGGGAAATTAAAAGTAGAAACAAAACTTGTTTCTACTTTTTTAAATTGTGTGGATTCGATAAGGATTTGCTTTCGTTCCATTTCCGCTTTTATAACCAATCGTCTCTTTTAAATAAAATGCTGGCCGTACATTATGGTGAAATCTAGGATCATCCACTCCTTGTATCGACACTTCACCCCTATTATAAATAGCGTACGCATTAGAAGCTCTATACGTATAATCAGGAGAAATAGTCCACTCATAATATTCTTGTTCTAGTTGGTATAACCAAGAATTTGATTGATAGAATTCTTTATTTGGAAACATTGCACTGTTTTCATATTGACTTCCTATAGAGTATCCATAATCACTAGGATATAATAAACCTATATTGGCTATAAAAGAAATTTTTCCACCATTTAAAGATTTTGTATGACTTCTTTCCCCAAAATAATAATCATTAGAAGTATAGATTTCTCGTTTCTCATGATCCATAGCCCCTAGATACCAAATACTTTTAGAAATATAATTTTGATATTCTTTTAAATGGTTCCAATATACTTGATTTAATACTTCTAGATTTAAAGGGCTTTCTTCCCAATTGTTATTATTAAAATCTTTTCCCCATTTATACCCATATCCTTTTTTGGTGGATGTAGATATCTGTAAATTACCACTTTCGTTTTCTGTATAAAAATCTTCTTTTATTAATTTTACCCGATTTAAATACCTACCATTTTCTTCACTTTGTGTGGGAATGACACCAATAATTCGATATAAATTTTCTTCTGGACATGGATTTTCTTCACTTCCAAAACATACATAATTCTTTGGATTTTCTCCTATATAACGATAATCTGTTAAAGCAGGTGTTTGTTCTGTTTCTTTATGTTCAAATTTTTCTATCTCTTCATTTCCTACACTTTTGGCAATGATAAATTCATTAAATGATTTGGGATAAAAGTTTAATGAACACGTTGTTTTACTTGTACTTAAGTTTTTTATATTGAGTACCCATTCTTCGTTATCCCATACTCCTTCTGCATTGTTTGTACAGTACACTTCTTCTACTATATATCCTGATTCTTTATTTGGTATCTCTTCGCTTGGCTTACCATTTACTATCGCAGAAATTTCTATATCTTTATTGTTTTTTCTAAAATCGACAATTCGACCCTTTAACAGGTTAAATTCTTTCTTTTCTTCATACAAGGCATACGTTTTGTATAAATAAATTCCTCCTATTAGTATTGTAATGGCTACCGCACTTATTACTATTGTCTTTGTTTTCTTTGGTGATTTTTTAAATTTTTTCATTTAAACGCTTCTCCTACTATATCTCAAATTGTGATATTTTCATTATATCTCATTTTGAGCTGCAAAACAATATCTTATTTTGAGATATTGTAAGATACTTCTAGGTGAGCTTATGAATCGATTAAAAGAATTACGCGAAAATAGCGATTTGCTACAAAAAGAAGTGGCTCAATATTTAAACATGTCTCAAAACGGATATTCTTCCTATGAAACAGAGCGATTAGATATACCAACAGATGTATTAAAAAAACTAGCGGATTATTACAATACAAGTATTGACTATCTGCTCTATAGAACGGATAATCGTAAACCTTATTCTAAAAGCATTTTAAAAGAGGAATAAATTTTCCTCTTTTACTTTTCACTTAATTTCTTATATTCGTAATAACGTTTTATAGCGTTTTGTTTATTTTCATTTAAAAGAACATTTGCCAGATTTTTTTCTTTTATTTTTAAAGCATGGTAACGAGTTTCATTTTCTAGAAATTCCTCATACAATTCAAAATTAGGTTTTTTAGAATCTAAATATAATTTTCCTTCTTTAGGATGATAACGCATTAATAGTTGGTAGCCAACTTCAACAGCTAATGATTGTTCTTTCGTTGTACAAGAAAGCCCTCCTTTAATTCCATGTTCTACACAAGGAGAATAGGCAATAATAAGAGCTGGTCCATCGTGATCTTCTGCTTCTTTTATGGTTTTAATGCTTTGAACAAAATCGGCACCAAGACAAATGCTCCCTACGTAACAATTTGGATAACACATTGCTATTTTAAATAAATCTTTTTTAGCGTTCTTTTTACCAAAATCCGCAAATTCTGCTACTTGTCCCATTTTTGAAGATTTTGACATTTGTCCACCAGTATTAGAATACACCTCTGTATCTAAGACTAAAATTTTTATTTTTTCTCCACTTGATAAAACATGATCAATCCCACCAAAACCAATATCATAAGCCCAGCCATCTCCACCAATTGCCCAAACACTACGACTCGGGATATATTCAAGCAAATCTTTTAAATCCTTTGGAATTTGTAAAAGAGATAATTCTTTTTTTAAAGGGTATGTAGTCTTAAAATCTTCTTTTTTTTGTAACCATAGTGTAAATTTTTCTTTTACATTCTTATCTACTGCGTTTAATGAAGACATCATAATATCCTCAATTTGTTTTCTTTTTTGCTTATAGGATAAAAGCATACCAAAAGCAAATTCGGCATTATCTTCAAATAGAGAATTGGCCCAAGGAATAGAATAAGGAGTTGAAGGCATACTTCCTCCATAAATACTTGAACATCCTGTAGCGTTTGCAATAATTAATTTTTTGCCAACAATTTGAGTTAATAATCTTATATATGCCGTTTCTCCACAGCCAGCACACGCTCCTGAAAATTCAAAATAAGGGCGAATAAAACTTAAATCTTTTACTGTGTCCACTTTCTCATTTTCTGGATTTTCATAATGGTTAAAATAATAATCACTTATCCTTTGTTTTTCTTGATCAAATTCTCCGAAAGTTAAAGCTTTTTCTCCTTTTAAACCTGGACATATATTGATACATAATCCACAACTCGTACAATCAGCTTCACTAATACTTACCAAATAGTTGTATTTATCATTTCCAAGCATAGGTTTTCCTAAATTTTTATCTTCTGTTTTAAAGGAACGAATTACGCTATGAGGACAAACAAAGCTACATCGACCACATTGAATACAATTCTCTGGAATCCATTTTACGATTTTTTCAGCAATTTTTCTTTTTTCAAGTTTTGAAGTTCCTCCCAAAAAAGTTCCATTTGCAATACTTTCTACTTCACTAACAGGAATTTTATAGCCTTCTCTTCGATTGATTTTTTCAAATAAAGTATTAGCTTCTTCTTTTGTATATCCATCGACACCTAAAGATATTTCCACTAAAGAATTCAAAGCATTTTGAATTGCCTTTTTATTATTTAATATTATTTCTTCTCCTTTATTTATAAATAATGATTCTATGGTTTCTGTTACCAGCTCTAAAGAATTTTCTATTCCTATTAATTTTAAAATAACGACTTCCATAATTTTATTTATTTTGCCTTTAATACTATTTTCTTCAGCTAACTTACTTGCGTTAATGGCAAACACTCGAATGGATTTTCTTTTTATAATTTCTTTATCTTTTTGACTTATTTTTTCTTTTAACAATTCAATATCCGTTGTATTAATAAGCAAAATTCCATTTTCTTTCATTTCGTTTAGTAATTCAAACTTTTTAAAATATTCATCTTTCGTTACAACAATCAAATTTGGATTCGTCACATAAAATGGTGCGTAAAACTTTTTGTTTTTGATACGTAAATTGCTAACAGTTACGCCACCACTTTTTTTGGAATCGTATTCAAAATATCCATCTCCAAATTTATCCAACTTGGTTAAAACAATATTCAAGATATCTTTACTAGCACTAACCATACCATCGCTTCCAAAACCATAAATTAAAATTTCTTGAGCATCAAGATTAAGTGAATAAGAACTTTTTTCTAAACTTAAATTCGTAACATCATCTTTTATACCTATTGTAAATTCATTTTTAATTTGTGTGTCAAGCATTTCAAACACACTGTAAACATCACTTGGAGTTGTATTTTTACTTGACAACCCAAATCTTCCACCTACCACTTTGATATTTTCTTCTTTTAATGACGCCAGAACGTCTAAATATAATGGTTCTCCATTACTACCTGCTTCTTTGCTTCTATCCAAAACAGCAATTTTTTTTACCGTTTTTGGCAATACATTTTTTAAATATTCTTTGCTAAATGGACGGTACAAATGCACTTCGACAACTCCAATATTTGCACCTTTTTTCTTTTCTTCTTCTACTACTAATTTTATAGTATCAACAATACTTCCCATAGCAATAATAATAGTTTCTGCAATTGGGCTTCCATAATAATTAAAGGGTTTTAAGTTTGTATGACAAATTGCGTTCACTTTTTCCATATATTGATTCACAATTTTTGGAATTGCATTGTAGTATTTATTTCGAGCTTCTACCGTTTGAAAATAAATATCTTCATTAAAGGCAAGGCCTTTTTCAATATTATTATCAACATTTAGCATTTTATTTTTGAATTCATTTATTTTTTCGTATGGAATTAATTTTAAAAATTCTGTATCTTCTATTTCTTCTATTGAATGAAGTTCATGACTTGTACGAAAACCATCAAAAAAATGTAAAAAAGGAAGACTTCCTTCAATACTTGCTAAATGAGCAACAGCGGTGTTTACTCTGACATCTTCTATGTTGGTGCTTGCTAATAAACAAAAGCCAGTGCTTCTTGCCGCGTATACATCACTATGATCTCCAAATATCGATAAAGCATGTGTAGCTATCGTACGACTAGCTACATGAATAACTCCTGGTAACATTTCTCCAGCCATTTTGTACATATTAGGGAGCATTAAAAGAAGACCCTGGCTTGCTGTAAAAGTAGTTGCTAAAGACCCAGCAAGCAACGCTCCATGCATCGCTCCAGCCGCTCCTGCTTCACTTTGCATTTCAATTAACTCTACTTTTTGATTAAAAAGGTTTCTTTTTTTTGTATGATTCAGATAGTCAATATTTGACGCCATTGGACTTGATGGTGTTATAGGATAAATTGCCGCCAACTCACTAAAAAGATAAGCCATATTAGAACACATTTTATTCGCATCCATAACTTTTTTCATATTACTCGCTCCTTTATTTTTTTTATTATATCATGTTTTCTATTATTCTTATAAGTAAAGTTTTGTAAAATAATTGACATTTACTTGAATAAAGTGTTCTTTTTCCTTTATACTAAATATAAAGACAGTAAGGAGAATTTCAATGAATTCAGAAGAAAAATTAAATATAGCTATAGCTAATGCCAAGAAAACAATAGTCGATGCTCGTAGCCCTTGGGAGAATCTAATCGTTACTTATCAAAAAACATATCTAGATTTTTTAAAGACAAAAGATACAGAAAAACAAAAAGAAGCACAAAAATGCTTTACTACTCTTTCAGAAATGCAATTTCAAATCAGAAATATGATAGATGACCTTCATCAAATGGAACGTGAATTAGAAGTTATTCGCTCTCAAAAAAATTTCACATTCTCAAATAATTCTGAAGATATTTTAGAAAAATCAGCTCTTGATTGGGACGAAATAGATCGTCAAAGATAAATAATTTTTTATGAAACAAAAAAATGTATGTCTAAACGTACATTTTTTTAATCTCTTGGTTTACACAATAATGTTAATACAAAAGCAAAGACAACTACTCCAGCAATGGCACAAGAGCTATAGCATAAAAGTTCAGAAAACAAACCTATAATTCCATTTTCTTGGAATCCTAAATAAGCGCCTTTATAAAGCATATATCCAAAGTTAGAAATAATGGATGTAGCTCCTCCACCGGCAAATTGAATAAATTTTTCATACAATCCTAAAAAAGCAAAGAAAGCTCCTAAAATTGTAAAAAGACTTGTTACGTGTCCAGGTGTTAGCTTGGTGTTGTCAAGTATAATTTGAGCTAGTAAACAAGCAACTCCAGCAAAAAGAAATGCACATAGAAAATTCATGATAAAACCTCCAAACTAACAGCATGAGCAATACTAGGAATTGTCTTTTTTTGATTGGTTGTATCCTTTGAATGCAAAGATCCCGTGGCAATTATCAATATTTTTTTAAACTTTTTATTTTTCAAAATTTTATTAAAAAGGACAAGCGGGAGAGTTACGGGACCAGAAGATCCAGAATAAACTTCTTGGCTTTTCAAAAAAATTTCACAACCCGCATCCATATGATTTTTTATTTTAATTCCATGATTGATTTTTAAAAACTCTTTAAAAATTGCCGTACCAATTTCTCCAAGATCTCCAGTTAAAACCACATCATAATAGTCTACATTTCTTTTTAAATCTTGCAAATGTTCAATTAAAACTGAAACAGCTGCTGGAGACATAACAGCTCCCATATGAGTAGCATCTTTTTGTTCATAGTCTTCTATCTTTCCAATCGTAGCCGATTCTATTTTAATATTTTCTTTTTCATTTGTTAAAATTGCTCCTACGGCTCCTGTTGCTGTAAACGTTGTTGTATTCGCTCTAGGTGCTCCGTATTCTATAGGAAATCGAAACTGTCTTTCTGCATTTAAATTATGACTACTTGTTAGAGCAATCGCGTTTTTTAAGACATTGCTTTCAATAAAGTTACTAGCAATAATTAAACTTTCTGCAAAACTAGCACAAGCACTATACACTCCAAAAAAAGGAATAGCAAAATTTTTAACAGCAAAATTAGTAATGGTCAATTGATTGGACAAATCTCCCCCAATAATTAAATCAATTTGTTTGCCTAACTTATTACGATAGAGTAAGTTATCTATAACAACTTTTTGCATTTTTATTTCTGCATCTATAAAAGTTTTTTCGCCATAATAATAGTCATCCATATTTAAATCAAACTTACGAATTTGTCCTTCACTTTCTAATGGACCTGCTACTGTAAAGGAATCTTTTATATAAACATTTTCAAATTTTAAACTAGCCATAAATGATCACCCCTAAAACGGCAAAGAAAAATGCACTAACAATACCATACAGAATAACACTTCCCGCCAGTTTAAAAACATTTGCTCCTATTCCTGTAATAAAGCCGTCACGTTTGTAATCTAAAGCCGCACTCATAATTGAATGGGCAAATCCAGTTGTAGGTAAAATAATACCAGCTTTCGCTTTTGTAACCCAATTATCAAAAAAGCCAAGTGCTGTAAATAAACAAGCAATAAAAATAATAATTAAGCACGACCATTGACAAGCTTCTACTCGTGAAGTAGCAAAACACTCCATAATAATTACTATAATTATTTCTGCAAGAACACCAATTAATCCTCCTACTAGAAAAGCTATAATTGCATTTTTGCTTTTCTTTTCTTTTGGCGTCAAACGATTAACTAATTTTTTATATTCATCTTTGTTCATTCGAATAAACCTCCATTTTTATTATGAAAAGTTTAATGTTTTTTATACAAAGGAAATTTTAAAAATAATTTAAAAATTTAGGCTTTTCTTCTTTCACTGCAAAATAAAAAAAGGCTTATTATAATTTTAAAACCTTTTTTATTATTCGTAATTGCCTATTAAAAAAACTTCTACAAATTAATTATTCGTATTCCATTTTTACGAGCTAAGAGTAAGTCAAATACTCTTCCTTCACTTTAAATTTATCATATGGCCAAAACCGTTCGAAAACCATAAGCTGCAGCCATACTACCATCATCACGACCAAAAGTAAAAACACCATCATACAAGCCCCCTCCAAAATCACCGCCACGGAAGAGCCAAGGAGCTGTAGAATCCAAAAACCACGCATCATCTTTATACCAAGAACTGATTTGTCTAGTTTGGTTTCCATTATTAACATTCGAAAATGGTCCCATCTCTCCTGTTGCATCCCCTAAGATTCTCCGATTGTATGTTGTATTACTTGTACTATATTGGTAAGTATCATAATATCTTGAATCTGGCAAAGTAACTCCATTACTTAGACTTCCACCTTCACTATAGGGTCCAGTGAACCCTGAGTTATATCTACTACTTCTTCCACTTAGTGGTATGGTATTATCTTCATTTAACATTACACCCATCATGTATTCCCAGGCCCCTCCACTCATATCATAGATTCCTGTATAGTTTCCAGTTGTTG
>CANPIX010000027.1 GCA_947574215.1 uncultured Mycoplasmatota bacterium
ATAGGAATCGAATTTGTAGAAGAAGAGTTTACACCAACTCCGAAAGAATATTTATATTATTTAGAAGATGACTTAAAATACTAGAAGCAAAAATAAACGCTTCTTTTTGTATTTTTGTGTTATACTTTAAGTATACTGATATAGTCATTGTCAAAGATGTTTTTGGAAATAAAGTAGAAGAAGAAAATCATATAGGAAATATCAACCCATATCGATATAGAAGCTACTATTATGATAGAGAAGCAAGTCTTTATTACTTAAATAATAGATATAGTAAAATCGGAAAATAAAAATATAAAGAAATTGCCAAATGAAGGTAAAACTAACTCAACAATAACTGCACCAAACGGCAATAAAAGAGTTTATGGTTCGGATGGCAAAATGACAAAAGTATTGATTATTCTCACCCAGAACATCATCCAGAATTAGAAAATTCACATGTTCATGATTGGAGTTGGTATGGTTCAATACCAAGTAGGAGTGCACCTAGAAATCCTTATTCTGAGGAATTAACGAATTAACGGATTTAATAATATCTATTCCCATTAATGCTACAACCCCATAGGATGGTGAAATATGCGTAAAAAAATTTTTAAATTAAAAGATACCGGAAAAGATTTAAACAAATTATTTGACGGGATTAGCAAAAAAGAATATATTTGGCATTTAGAATGGGATGACATTCATTCATTAGAAAAAGATTTTGAATTTATATTTAAAGATCAAACAATAATTAAAAACGATAAATTCTGGAAAATACTAAATAAATATAAATATACTATAATTAGTACTACTATAAAATTATATCAAAGTGACAAAGATTTTAAAGAAAAAAAATATGCTATATTATTACAAGTAGATGACACTGAATTTGGAACAATTTCAGTCTATAATAAGGAATTAGAAAAAATTATTGAAAAAAACATATCCTTATAAAAAAATTTAAATGGATTGTCTGGAAATTAAAAGATTAACTTCTTGACAATCTCTTTTTGTTTTTTGCAAAATACATAAAACAAGTACAAATTACAGAAAGCTTTATAAAACTATACAAAAAATTTATAAATATAACAAACAAAAATTAATAATGCTTTTCTTTGTTTATGTTATAATGTAACTACATGATGAAACTAACAGGTAAATATGAAGGGTTTGAAAAAATGCTAAATAAAAGAAAATTAATTGGTAATTTAATTGATCTAGTATTAATCATTTTTGTTAATACATGTGTTGTTTATATAATTTTAAAATTATTATCATTTTTTACTTTAAATATGAATGTTATATTTTTCATTATATTGCTTATTGATGTATTAACTATAGTTGGATACTTATTACCTTATTTATTTAAGAAAGAAAAAACAATAGGTAAATTAATTGTAAAAAAATTAATAAAAAAAGAGGATGCTAAATTTACATTTAAAGAAATTATAATTCTACTTATTATTTTGTTAATTATTTCATTTATATAAATAAAGCTAGAAAGGAAACTAAAAAATAAATATGCAAATAAAAAGAATGTCAAAAGAAGCATATCCAAAGTTTATAGATTATGTTTTTCAAACTTGTGATGTAGTCAGATTAAAAAAATACACATCGGGACATACTCATAGTAATCTTAGAGTAATTAACGTCATTTTAAATAATCTACCTAAAGAGTTAAATATTTCTTATACTACGGAATGTTTAGATTTTTTATGTAAAAAATTTATAAATAATCCGATAATTTTTAACAAAGGATATCAAAATCAATAGTGTGTTATATTATATTAATAATATTTCAACTAATGATTTTTTATTAAAAAATTATAAAAACTTAATATTAATTAAAGAAGATATTAATAAAGGTGCCAATTATGATATTTCTTCTTATTATTTTAAGATAGATAAAAATTTTAAAAATGAAATGAAGAAGAAAAATTCTATATTAGATTGGCGTTTTCCACTTACACTCGAAGATATATGTTTTTTTAATAAAAATGGTCTTTGTTGGCTTTGGTCCACTTCGCATGAAGAAGTGTATGAAATATGTTTTCAAGAAGGTGAAGAAAAAGAATATGAGTATTTAAAATCAATAGGAATCAAATTTGTAGAAGAAGAGTTTACACCGACTCCGAAAGAATATTTATATTATTTAGAAGATTACTTAAAAGATTAGAAGCAAAAAACAAATGCTTTTTTTCTTTTTGTGTGCTATAATACGAATATACTGATGAAACCTATTATTAAAGAAGAACATCAAGGGGATATTCTGGATATACTACAGTAATTATAATCTAATATTAGTTCTATAATCAGTATCAAAGAATTTGTCAATAATTATGAAAAAACAGGAAAAACATCATATAAAACAATCATACAATTTAGCGGAAATAGTGATTTGTATTTTATCAGTAGGCATGCAACATTAGAAACAAAAGTTCAAAAGATTGGTCAAAATATAATTTTTACAAATACTATTAGCGATATTTATGATTTCGACAATGTGGATATAAAAGGAATAATTCCATTCATAAATAACGTTGCTTATAGATTACAAGAAAATAGTTTAATATAAAATATTTTTATTGTATATAATGGGGAGATCTATGAAAAAAGTCAACATAATAATTATTAAAATTTTATTTGTAATTTGTTTTATTATTATTGCTTATTTAATGTTATCGTTTATTATTACAAAAAGTTTAAATAATAAATACATAAAAATAAATAACATAAATTTTCCTAAACCCCTAATAATTAATGAAATTTTTGATAGTGGATGGTTGGACATTCCAGTTTTTACAATTATGCAATATGAAAAGAAAAACACAAATGATTTAATAACTTAAAGCCTATTAAAACAAATGAAATTAAAGTAGAATTAAAGAAATATTATAATGGCTTAGCAGACGAACAAAAAAATACTTTTAATGATTTATTTCCAATGTATGATATAATATTAAATAAAAATAATTATTATAGTTTTGATGACACTGGAAATAGTATTCATATTTTAATATTTGATCAAAATGAAATGAAATTGTATTATTTTTCTATGCGAAAAAGATTTTATATGGATTCTTATTAATTATTTTTCGAGAAATATTTATGTGTATAAATTTCAAAATTTGAATTTAATACCTTCTTATAATTGGGATGTATCTTATGAGTTAGTAACTTTTAATAATTAAAAACAATAAAATTTAAAGAAACAAGGGAGACTATGAAAAAAAACAAAAGAAAATGTAATATTATATGTGTTGTTATCTGTACATTTATAATCTTGAGCTGGATAGTTCTAGTATGTTTATTTTTAATGAAAGTTTTCCAAACAGATATACGATCTCTTTATAAAGAAAATTGGAATATTGAAATCCCAAATCCAAATAAAGTGATTAATATCATTGAACAAATATCACAAGATCCGGCTTCTATGAACATACTATATTATTCAAAAGAGAATATCGACATTATTAAAAATCAAAATTATTTTAAACAAATAAAAGAAAATGAGGCAGAGTTTGAAAGAAAATATAGTGTTTATATAAAAAATTATTTTTTTAAAAATTTAACAGAAAGTGAAATACAACTTTTTAATGAAAATATAAATGAAGATGAACTTTTGAACAAGCAAAATTATTACGCTATTTTAGAAAAAAGAAATACTTATTATCCTATATTTGAATTTTTAATAATAGATATAAAAAATAATGCTATTTATACTATGCATTTTACAAATTAGCAATTTTAATTTCTATAACATAAAAAGACTTAGTTATTTTTACAATTATTATTTTGAAGAAATCCTGATATGTAGCATTACAGATCCACTTAAACAAATTACAGATTATACCTACAACGATAAAGAGCAAATCACAAAAGTAAAAAAAATAATAAATCAACAAGTTATACGTATAGTGAACAAAACCTATTATTTAAAATTACTTGCAACAACAAAGAATACAACTTTACGTACGATGATTTCTTAAACATCCAAGAAATTAAAATAAATAACCAAACACTAGTCACAAATGAATATGATAACGAAAATGAACTTGTAGAAGATAAAAATTATTCATTAAATAGAACGTATAAATATATATATGACCATTCTGGAAATATATTAAAAAAAGAAGAATATGATATAAATGCAAACATCTGACTTCAAGAAACAATTATGATTAGAAATACTTATTTATCATGGTAAGGAAGAGAATTACAAAGTTTAGAAAATAACATGTCTAATATAGAATATTTCTATAATAAAGAAAGAATAAGAATTCAAAAAAATATAAATAGAGAAACTATTTTGTAGAAAATTCAAATATAGTGTTTGAAGAAACAAAAGAAAATGTGTTATACTATATAAAAACTGATGAATCCGATAGTTATTTTATTAAGTTGGGAGCGATTGCGTATGATAAAGAAAATTAAAAAAAGTAGGATAAAAATTTTACTTTTTTTATTTATTTTTAGTGTGTTTTTTTTAATTTACACATTATTTTATGATATAAATAATATTTCAGGAGGCAAGTTTTTAAATGAAGTATCATCTCCAAATAGTGACTATGCTTTAAAAGCATATCTTATAGATGGTGGTCCACTAAGTTCAGATTCCATAAGAGTAGAATTAGTTTATAATAAGAACAAAAGCAAAGTGAAAAATATTTATTTTAATTATCCGGAAAATAGTGTAACAATGAAATGGCTAGATAATTTTAATGTAGAAATAAATGGAAAACAATTAAATATTAATAAAGAAACTTATGATTGGAGAAAAAAATAATAGATAAAATATTAGCAAAAATAATAAAAAGGAAGATACTATCATTATCATCTAGATAATCATAAAACTAAAAGACATATTTGGTATTTAAGTTGATTTTAAGAAAGGGAAAAATGAGAATTATGTTAATAATTAATGCTTTTGGCGATGAGTATTATAAACTTATAGATTTTTTATTTCAATTTTGCAACAGTATAGAACTTGTAAAATATAAAGATAACTATAAAAAAAGAAACGATAGAATAATGAAATATTTAAAAATTGAAAAAGTTGATTTTAATATAGAGTACTTAAAAAACAATATAGAAGAAATTTCAAGCAAATTTAGAAATTATTCATTTTTTGATAAAGATAAATATTTGAAAAATATAATAGGATTTGAAAAATATAATGAAATTAATAGAAAAATAGTTATCGAGTGTGCAATAGAATATTACATAAATAGTTGTTTAATTAAGTCATTTTTAAAAAAGAATGAAAAAGACATTATTAAAATTAAAAAAAAGAATGAAAAATTTTCTCCTAATGAAATATCTTATCATTTTGAACTGAGTGGAAATATAAAAAGAATATTACTAAACAAGAATTCTATATTTGATTGGAAATACCCTGGTAATTTACAAGATCTTTGTTTTTATAAAAAAAATGGTTTAAAATTGTTAAATTCTATATCACATGAAGAGATATGTGAAATATGTTTTCAAGAAGGCGAAGAAAAAGAATATGAATATTTAAAATCAATAGGAATCAAATTTGTAGAAAAAGAGTTTACACCAACTCCGAAAGAATATTTATATTATTTAGAAGATGACTTAAAAGATTAGAAGCAAAAACAAATGCTTCTTTTCTTTTTATATGGTATAATGTAATTACATGTTGGTTAGAAATAATACATTACAATGATAGAAATAGAATTCATGATAATATTATGTCTAAGCCACGGGAAGCTATAATTGTCCATCCACTTCTAAAAACTTTTCACTTGGCTTCAAAACAATCTCATTATGGTACTTTGGAATATTCAGGCGATAGTACTTTTGTTAGAATTACAATAGATATATATGCACTAATTTAAGGTATTTTAAAATAGGGTTAATTGTTAAATGAAAGGAAAATAAGAAATGCTAAATAAAAGAAAAATGATAGGTTGTTTAATTGATTTTATAGTTATTTTGCTAATTTTTACTTTTTTGTTAGAAATAACAAAAATTATATTTTATTATATGAATTTAAATGAAAACATTTTAATTTATAGTGGATGTTTGTTTTCGGTTATAATAATTGTATATTTATTACCAGCAATATTTAAAAGAAAACAAACAATAGGTAAATTAATTGCAAAAAAATTAATAAAAAAAGAGGATGCCAAATTCACATTTAAAGAAATTATAATTCTACTTATTATTTTGTTAATTATTTCATTTATATAAATAAAGTTAGAAAGGAAACTAAAAAATAAATATGCAAATAAAAAGAATGTCAAAAGAAGCGTATCCAAAGTTTATAGATTATGTTTTTCAAACTTGTGATGTAGTCGAATTAAAAAAATATTCATCTGGGCATAACCATCAAAATCAACGAATAGTCAATATTATGTTGAGTGATTTACCGAAGAATTTAAATATTTCCTGTAAAAAAAAATGTATAGACTTACTATATATAAAATTTAAAAATAATCCTTTTATATTTGACCAAGATTATAAAAAATCATATGAAACGAATGATATGGGTTTAGATAGCAAAACCTTTCAAAAATTGGCGCAAAAAAGAAGAAAATCACTTATAAAAGGTAGTATTTATAATTATATCCATAATAAAGAAACCAATAACTTTTTATTAAAAAATAAATCTGATCTTATTTACGCCAGAGAAGATATTCATAAAATAGGTGATATGGGTAATTCATACTATTTCTTCAAATTAAGTAAAAATATAAAACAAGAAATCCAAAATAAAAATTCTATATTTGCTTGGCGCTTTCCGATCTCACTCGAAGATATATGCTTTTTTAATAAAAATGGTCTTTGTTGGCTTTGGTCCACTTCGCATGAAGAAATGTATGAAATATGTTTTCAAGAAAGTGAAGAAAAAGAATACGAATATTTAAAATCAATAGGAATCAAATTTGTAGAAGAAGAGTTTACACCGACTCCGAAAGAATATTTATATTCTTTAGAAGATGACTTAAAATACTAGAAAAAAGTTAACAAATTCTAAAAATAAACAAAAGAAAAATTTTGAATGCAGTGATTCAACAAACAAAAATATGGATTTGAATATAACAATTTGTTAAAAAATTATTTCTTTATTTAAAATAATAGTTTATGTATTTATTAATAAAATAATTATATCGTTTTTCGTGTTCCTTACAAGAAGAGGAAGTACACAGAATATTATTTTCTTCTAATTCAGAAGTTTCTATTAATTGATTATTTTTATATTTGTAATAAGCAATTGTATTTAAAGTATGAGTATAAAACCAAAGTTCTCTTACTTTTTTATTTGTTTCTTCTAAAATAAAGACTCCTAAGTTTGGCTCATAAGTCATACTTTTATTTTGTTTTTTAAGAATAAAACGATTTTGTTCATTTATTTTAAATTCTTTTTGGATTTTTTCTGGAGTTTCTATCTTTTTTTCTTCTTCTAATAAAGAGTCCGCTCCTTTTTTCTCTTTTTTAAAAATCAAATGATTGTTTGCGTACAATTCTTCAGGTTGTAATTTTATTATTTCTTCTTTTTCTTTTATATGAATAGAAATATACAAATTGTTTAAAAAGTCATCCATACGTTTATAATCAAAATATTCTTGATAGTTGTTCATTTCGTTTAGTAAAATAGAAGAATTATTGGTTTTGCATAGAATAGTTTTCTCATTATCTTTTATGTAGTAAACTTCTATAAAATCGTAAGCTTCATTTTGGAAGGATATAGGAGCGTTTAATTTTAAATAAGAATTTTCATTTGAAAATACTCCCAAAATATCATTAATAAAATAGTGGTCACTTTTTCCAGAAAATTTAAAAACTCGAAATGTATTGTAGGTGAAAATAAAATAATAAGCGAAGAAAAAAAAGAGTAGAGTAAAAAGTAAAATACTAAAAACAAAGAGTAAAAAGAGCCTTTTTTTATCTTTGGCTTTTAAAGTATCAATAAAAATGGCATTCATTTTGGATTGATTATTCTTTTTTACACGTTCTCCAGCAATAATTTCATTTAAACTTAAAGAAAAAATTTCTCCTAACCGTAGAAGAGAATCATAATCTGGCATGCATTTTCCTCGCTCCCATTTACTTACCGCTTGGCGTGTTACATAGAGTTGATCCCCTAATTCTTCTTGTGTAATATTTCTTTTTTGACGTTCTTCACAAATAAATTTTCCAGTTTTTTTATAATCCAACATGTTAAACTACCTCCAAAACTTCTATTTTTAATAAATAATCTGCTGAAATTTTATATTTTTGGCAAATATCGTATAAAAAAGCAGTTTGTATTAAAGTAAGTCCGTTTTCATAATCTGAAATAACAGATTGTGTAGTATTAATCGACTTAGCAAAAGCTTTTTGAGTTAAACGTTTTCGAATTCGTAGTGTTTTAATTTTATTTCCAATACTTATACAATCGTATTGAATGGGCTCTTGTATTTTCTTTTTTATTGAGGTAAGAGCTAAGGCGTAATCTAATGAATAGTTTGTTATGTTACAAAAATGGATTAAATGTTTCAATGGAATAATAGATTCTCCTGTTTCCCATCTTGCATAATTAGATTTGGACACATGTAGCAACAAAGCCATTGTTCTTTGATTTAAGTCCAAAGCTTCTCTTATAAAAACCAATCGTTCACAATTCACTAGTACCACCCGGAACATTTTCTCAAAGAAAAATCTAAATACAGGCGATTGCCCCGGAATAACGATATTCTAAGATTGAATTTAGGTTTGCAAAGAGAAAATATTGGTTAGAATTTCAAAATGAATCTCCCAAGAAAGAATAGTTGTTTTTGTACTTTTGATATATTTATGCTAAAATAATTTAAAAAGAAAGAAGGCCTTTTATGCAAGAAGTAGAATTGTTCTTTAACGCTGGAGATGAAAGAATACAGCAAAATTTTTTAATTTATCCAAAAAGTTTTTCAGAAGAAGATAAAGAAGAGTTACTCGATATTTTATGCACTAAGTTTGAAGAATCTTTTAAAATGGATATAAAATTAGTAAATGATTTGGAAAAAGAACTAAAATTAGAAAAAGAATATCCCAATCCGCTTTTGAGAAAAAGATTTTCTTCTTGGTATTATGAAAGGGTAAAAAAAGGAAGTGTACTCTTTCGTTATGGTTACGACGGAAGAAAAGAATCCGGAAGCGATCGAACACAATACACCATGGAGGGAGTTTTTTTATACAATATTGATTTAGAAAAAACAATGAAATTTTATAAAAATTCTCAAATTAATATATTAGAAATAATTACAAAAAGTTTACCAAACAGTATGGAAAAAATAGTAGTAGACTCTCAAATTGAATTGTTTGAAAAAATGAAAAGAATTTATACTATTGAAAATAATTTAGATAGTTTGTTTAATCATTTTTACATAGGTTTAGAAGGCGATGAGTTTCCATTAACTTTAGAAATAAATGTTCCAAAGTTATTTAAATATGATTTTTTAAGAAAATGGGAGTATTCTAGAAAAAGAATTATAGGAAAAATAAAAAATAGTTAAAAAGCAAGAAAAGTAGGAAAGAATTCGCTTTAAACGAAAAAAGAAGACAAAATATTTCATTGACTTACTATAAAAAACGTATTAGAATAAATGTATAAATTTTATTTCTATGGAAAAGAAAAAGTAAGAAAAATAAGCTTTAAAGAGAGGGCTACTTTGCTGGAAATGCCTAAAGAAAATTCTTCTGAATAGACAGCTTTTCATACGTAGAAACGCATAGATTGCGATAAAAAAATAAGAGTACCTAGTAAAGTAAGGTGGCACCGCGCGAAAATTATTGCGTCCTTACGATATTAGGTTTTTTTGTTTTTTAAAGGAGGAAAAAATATGATAACCAAACCAAAAGGATGCTATGATGTAATTGACAAAGAGTCTTTGAAACTAAAAAAAATTAATCGTTATATTGATTATTATTGCGAATTTTACAATTATGATTTTATTCGTACACCAATATTTGAAGCTCGTGAATTATTTCATAGAACGGTAGGAGATGATACCGATATCGTTACAAAAGAAACGTATGATTTTCAAGATCGTAGCAATAGAGAATTAACACTTAGACCTGAAGGGACCGCTGGAGTCGTAAGAAGTTTTATTGAAAATAAAATGTATGGAAATAATTTGCCTAGAAAGCTGTATTACAATGGAACGATGTATCGTTATGAAAGACCCGGAAATGGTAGAAATAGAGAATTTACGCAATTTGGTGTAGAAATTTTGGGAAGTAATGATGTTGCTGTTGATGTAGAAGTGATATCTTTTGCTTATCGTTTGTTTGAAGAACTAGGATTTAAAGACTTAAATGTTCATATTAACAATTTAGGTTCTAAAGAAGATCGAGAAAGTTATAAAAAAGCTTTAAAAGAATATTTAAAACCATACATAAACGATTTATGTGAAGATTGTAAAAAAAGATATGAGACCAATCCCTTACGTATCTTAGATTGCAAAGTAGATAAAGATTCTGAAATCCTAAAAAAAGTTCCTAATATTTTAGAATACCAAAGTGAAGAATCCAAAAAGCGATTCCAAAAGGTTTTGGAATATTTAGAGTATTTAGATGTGGATTATGAAGTGGATTCAAAACTTGTACGTGGTCTTGATTATTATGATTATACAGTATTTGAAATTGTTTCCAGTGAAGAAGTTTTAGGAAGTGCAAGTACCATAGCCGCTGGGGGAAGATATAACGATTTGGTAGAAAAATTAGGTGGCCCTAGCACTCCATGTATGGGATTTGCTTGTGGAATTGAACGAATTATGCTTGCTTTAGATAAAATAGAAATACAAGAAAAACGACCGCTAGACTGCTATATTTTATATGTAAATGAAGAAGAAAAAATTAAAGCCATTACTTTAGCTCAAGATTTGAGATGTAGTGGCGTAAGCGTTGACTATGATACAACGGGAAGAAGTTTAAAAAGTCAGTTTAAAGAAGCGGACCGAAATCATGCGCAGTTGCTTGTTTTATTGAATAGTGAAGATTTACAAAAAGGTTTAATAAGTGTAAAAGATAACTTAACCAAAGAAGAAGTAAAAATAGATGAAAATGAAATCATTGATTATATTGTTTCAAATGGATAGGAGAAATTTTTATGGATTTAAAAGAATTAATGGATTTAAAAGAATTATTTGAAAATATAGAAAGTTTAGTAAATACAGAAGTAGAGATAAATGGATGGATTCGAAACCACAGGCGCCAAAAAGATTTTGGTTTTATTGATTTTAGTGATGGGACTTGTTTTAAACATATTCAAATTGTTTACGATACTTCTTTAGAAAATTTTGATAGTATTAGTAAGACTTTAGTAGGAAGCACCTTAAATGTTAAAGGAAAACTTGTTTCTTCGAATGGAAAACAAGAAGTAGAAATAAAAGCAACGAATATTAAAATATTAGGTAATTGCCCAGATGACTATCCAATACAACCCAAAAGACATACTCGTGAATTTTTAAGAGATCAAGCCTACCTTCGTCCTAGAACCAATCTTTTTCAAGCTGTATTTCGCGTAAGAAGCGTTGCAGCACATGCGATACATACCTATTTTCAGGAAAAAGGTTTTGTTTATTTTCATGCACCTTTATTAACAGCAAGTGATTGTGAAGGAGCAGGAGAAATGTTTCAAGTAACAACACTTCCGTTAGAAAAAATAAATGGCAAGCCGGATTATTCAAAAGATTTCTTTGGAAAAATGACAAATTTGACTGTTAGTGGACAGTTAGAAGCCGAAACATTCGCAACGGCTTTTAAAAAGACGTATACTTTTGGACCCACTTTTCGTGCAGAAAACTCAAACACTAAAACTCATGCGGCAGAATTTTGGATGATTGAACCAGAAATGTGTTTTTGTGATTTAGAAGGAGATATGGACGTTATGGAGAGCATGTTAAAATTTGTTGTTTCTTATGTGCTAGCACATTGTCCTAATGAAATGAACTTCTTTAATGAATTTGTAGAAAATGGTCTTTTGGAAAAATTAAATAAATTAGTAAATTCTACATTTACAAGAATTGATCATGAAGAAGCCATTACGATTCTTAAAAATGCCAATGTTAAATGGGAATTTGCACCTGAATATGGTTGTGATATTGCAAAAGAACACGAAAAATATATAACGGAATATTTTGATGGACCTGTATTTATCAAAAATTGGCCAAAAGATATTAAAGCTTTTTACATGAAACAAAATGAAGACGGTAAAACCGTTGCAGCTGTAGATTTAGAAGTACCTGGTGCTGGAGAATTAATGGGCGGTAGTCAAAGAGAAGAAGATTATGAAAAATTAGTAAATCGTATGAAAGAAATGGATATGGACCATGAAGGATTAGATTGGTATTTAAATTTAAGAAAATATGGAACTTGTGTTCACTCAGGATTTGGTATGGGATTTGAAAGATTATTGATTTACCTAACGGGTGTCGATAACATAAGAGATGTAATCCCCTATCCAAGAACACCAAAAACTTGTGATTTTTAAATTGAGGCTGCAATTATGAATAATAGTGAAAAAATATTAATAGATAAATTATTAAAAAATCAAGAATATTTAATTAATGAATATATATATAAAAGAGATTACGAATTTGTAAAATGGGTTTTAGAAAACGAGACTTTAAAAACAGAAGAATATAGAGATTTACGTACTTCAAATATTTGGAA
>CANPIX010000028.1 GCA_947574215.1 uncultured Mycoplasmatota bacterium
TCTCTTTCACTTGTATTTTCGTTTCTTATACTGGATTTTACTTTTTCACTTTACCGAGACTTTCTGTTATATACCTTTTTCTAAAAATATATCTTTAATTTTGTAATAATATTCACATCCAGAAATAACCGAAAGCAAACAAGCGGCCATAATCAAAATATCTGATACAGGAAAATTAATAAGCTCAAATGGTAAATTGTAAAAAAGCATAAAAGAAATCCCAATCATCATACAAACCGTTTTTGCTTTTCCAAGCAAACTTGCTCCAACAACTTTTCCTTTGTTTCCACTGACCATTTTAAAACAATCCACAAAAGTATCACGCGTAATGATAATAATTGGAACCGCAATACTTATAAATCCATTATAAGCAAGAATAATTAATACTCCATTTACAAGTATCTTATCTGCTATCGCATCCATAACTTTACCAAAGTCGGTCACTAAATCTCTACTTCTCGCAATATACCCATCTAAAAAGTCAGTTAATGAAGCGATTACGAACAAAATTCCCGCAAATATATATTTAGAATCTACAACTACCTTACCCATGAAAGTATACATAGGAAAATTAATACCAAATTGATACCAAGGCAATATTAAAAATAACAGAGTACAAACGGACAATAGAATTCTCATCATTGTAATTTTATTTGGTAAATTCATAAACACTCCTCTTATTTCACATAACTAATCACAGTGGCAGTTTCTTTACTTATAACAATTTGACTAATACTCCATACAACTAAAATAAAAACCAACAAAATAATAAATGTATACAAAAATACATAAAAACTTTTGTTATATTTTTTACTTGCTTTTGTATATGGGGAAGAAATTTCTTTTTTCTCTCCCTTATTTTGTTCTTCTATTTGTCTTTCAATGTCTTTTAGTGGGATTTTTGAAGTATATTCAAACATATACTCATTAAATTCATCAATTATTTTATCTGAATCAATCCCCAAATATTTTGAATAATTGTATATATAATCTTTTAATACGAAAATATCTTTAAAACAACCTATATTTCCATCTTCGATATTTTCTAAAATAACCTCTTTTATGTCTAAATCTTTACTGGCTTCTGCAATAGAAACTCCAGCATCCTCCCTGGTAACTCGAAAGAGATGACCAATTTCGTTCAAGATTTTTCACTCCTTTGTAAATAAAATAAATAAACCAAATAAGCCATGTTCTGTACACAATTAAATTGTGTGGCAAATATTTATCTACCTAAAAGGTCTTCTACTTTGTTCTTTTTTCCAAAATTAGAAGCTCCCCTACCAAATTTTGGGTTTCTCACTCGCGGGGTTTACCACGTTCCACTTATCCTGTTTCCAAGATAACTCGTCTCTTTGGCACTTTACAAATACTTATACCATTTGACAGGTACTTTCTTCGCCGTAAGGATTGACTCCTCCCTTAGGTTATTTTTTCCCTAAGCACGAACACTACGATCTATCACAGAATCGTGTGAGCATGGACTTTCCTCTACATTAAAATAATGCAGCATTTGCCTATGATTTATTCATTTCTTCCAAAAACTACTTTTTCAAGTTGACTTATTCTTCTTAACAAATCAACATTATTAACAGCACTTCGACTCTGTGTACTATTCCCTTCATCTCCAGCCGCTTCAAGTCGACTACGCAATTTACTATATTCTTGCTTTAATTTCACATTATCACTAGTCAAAGTGGCTATTTCTTTCTCTTGTCTTTTAATAATGGCACTAAATTCTGTATAATCCGCAATGATCATATCCAAGAATTTATCAACCTCTTGAGGGCGATAACCTCTAGCATCAATTTTAAAATCTTTTTCAAAAATATCTTGTGCGGTTAACATAATTTTCTCGTTATTATACACATTTACCACCTTCTTACTTACTCATTATATAAAATGAAGACAACAATTGTCAAGTAACAAACCAATGTAAATAAAATGTTAACTTGTTTTACTATACTATATGAGAAAACATTTTCTTTTGTTTTTATCTTGGAAGTTCTATTACGACATCACTTTCGGGAAAGGTCGCACAAGGATGAATATAACGATTCTCTTTATCTGCGGCTCTTATATTTTCATCAAAAGTTTTTACTTTTCCACTTTTCAGTTTGCTTTTGCAAAATCCACATTCTCCAACATGACATTTACTTGGAGCAACCACTCCGTTTTTTTCCATAGCACAAAGTAGTGTTTCTCGACTAGAACAGGAAATCATAAATTCTCTATTTTGAGTAATAACTTTCAAATGGTATATTTCATTTTCCTCTAAATCTATCTTTCCAAAAAAGGCATCGTGTCGAATGTATTTATTAGGTAAATGATATTCCTTTAAAACTTGATTCATTGATTCGTAAAATCCAAGAGGACCACAAACAAAAAAGGAAGTTTCATTTTGTAGATAAGGGTCGATTATTTCTTTCGTAATAAACCCAGTTTTTGTCGAATTGATTTGTTCATCACTTAAAATATAAATCACTTCAATTAAATTACTCTTTTTAGCCAGTTCATCCAAACGATTTCGAAATACAAGATCTTTTTCTTTCTTTGCACCATAAAAGATAGTAAGTTTTATATCCAATATTCCATCACGAATCGCTTCTGCCATAGATAAAAATGGTGTTATACCACTACCTCCTGCTAAAGCAATCACATTTTTAGCGTCTCTAAGTTTTTCATAATAAAATTCTCCATTTGGAGCACTAATTAAAAAAGTTTCTCCAATTTGAACACAATCCAAAAAATAATTCGAAACAACACCATTAATCCTTCTTTTGATTGTTATCGTATATGTATTATCTAACGCCATTTTAGGACTACAACTTATTGTATAAGGTCGCTTATAAATGCCTTTTCCAATAGGCACTTCAATACTTATATATTGCCCTGGTCTAAAATAAGCTAAACGTTTTGTTCCTGCTTCTTTATTAGGAACCAATACAAATGTTTTTGTATTATAATTTTCCACAATAATATCAGCAACTTTTACTTGTTGGAGAAAAGGATGAAAAGAATTAGATAACGCATTTCCAACA
The DNA here is from genome assembly GCA_947574215.1 of uncultured Mycoplasmatota bacterium. GTDB lineage: Bacteria > Bacillota_I > Bacilli_A > RF39 > UBA660 > MGBC108787. The sequence goes on from CANPIX010000028.1 coordinate 3,042, forward strand.
AAATCGGTTTCAATAGGTTGAGAAGAAGAATCGCTAATTATCTTCTTTCGTTCTTTATTTAAAAAACGAATGGCTTCTTTATCTTTTTTTCTTATTCCCTTTAATTCTAATTCCACTAAATTTCTTCTCCTTTCATATCCTTTAAAGTTTGCTTAGCTGAAAGATCTCCTGAAAGGTATGTAGAATGAAATCCCGCCAAATTCACTTCAAAACCTCCACAAAATCTTAAATTTAAAATATAATTTTCATCGTCTTGCGATAACATTCTAGGAAGCAAATTATCCATTCCTGTTGCTTTATAACCAAAAATCACTCCATCCGGATGAGCAGAATATCTTGCAAAAGTTAAAGGAGAAGCAATTTCTATTTCTTCAATGTATGGCTTAATAATAATTCCTGTTGCTTTTTCAAAAGCATTTATCATATTCTCTGCCACTCGATCTTTTAAATCGAAATAATTCTTTTCATTTACATTTTTAGAAAAAACATCCCCCATAAACAAACCTGTAAATTGTACTATCGTAGTTCCTTTACAAGAACAAGTGGAAATCGCATTATTTAAAACCGTTACAACACTTCCACAATTTTTCATAAGAGAACGATTTTGATATTCTTTGTTACTGTCCAAATTTTCCAAAATAGTATAACTATACTCTTCAAGACCTAAATCCTTCGCACTTTGATTTAGCCCTAAATAAATAGCAAAGCCTCTTGCTCCTAACACGCGAGAATTAGTAAGTTTTACAGCATCTTTTGGCACCATTGGTTTTGGAATTAGCTTTCCATATACATTGGTGGGAGAAACATTTGAAATAATATGTTTGGCTTCATAAATCTTCCCATTATTAAGAAGTACTCCGACAATTGTATTTTCTTTAAACAAAATTTCTTTTACAGTAGATAAATATTTAATTTCTCCACCAAGTTTTTCTATTTCATCTGCTAATAATAAACTAATTTGATAACTTCTATTGTAAGGTATTTGAATACCTTTTGAAATGTAAGAATAAAACAAAGAAGCGAAATGAACAAAACTTAATCTAGAACCTGGACTCCCAATATGTACCCAAAAAGAAGTTATAATCTCTTGGGCTTTTTTTGGCATCTTTAAAGAGGCCATTACTTTATCAACAGTATGAATGGAAACTTTTAAAAAATTTACAAAATTCTTTTTAAAATAATTTTGATCCACATACCCTTTATTTTCCTCTAAATAAAGAAGCGCATTATAAGATTCTTCAGCCAACAAAAAAAATTTGTTCATAGAATTTAGACAGCCTGGAACGTATTCATTCATCTTATGAATAAATGCATCCACACCAAATGGCAATTTATAATCTACTTGTTCCTTTAAAGAATAGACATGAAAAGTACTTTGAACGGGAGCAAATTCTAATTTATCAAGAATACCTAGTTTTTCAAACAATTTATACAATTTTCCAGGATTTTCTTTTGTCCCAAACTCACATAAATTTTGTAAAGAAGCTTCAAACTCAAAGCGTCCTCTTATAAAACTTGTTGCGAAACCTCCAGGAGAATTAGCACTTTCCAAAACCAAAACTTTTTTTCCACTTTTTACAAGTTCTAAAGCCGCCACTAGTCCGCCATTTCCCGCACCAATTACGATTACATCATATTTAGTATTCACGTCTAACCCTCTTTTCATTATAAAACATTATAACACGTTAAAAAGCGTTAGTAAAAGAAAACTTTATAAAACAAATGCAAAAGATCAAAACAAAAAAATCCAATGGTATAAAGGATTTTGTCAATGATAATCATTTCAATTGCTCTAACAGTTTTGTAAATATTTCAATATGAACTCTTTCATCCAAAATGATTCTTTTTAAGATATGTTTTACGTTTTCATCATTTGTTTTTAAGATAATAGATTCGTAATTTTTAATAGCCATTTGTTCCTGAAAAATATTATCTTTTAAAGTTTGGCACCAATTTTTCTCATAATTTACGTATTCTCCACTAAACCATTTGGTACGATTATCTACAACACTTGCAAATAATGGCGTTAATCCAAGAGCATAAATTAGTTTTCCTAATATTTCCAAATGACGCATTTCTACAATGGAGATTCCTTCTAATATTTTTTTTAACTCCTCATTATCTTGCATCATCATTTGAAATACATAATTATGAATCGCTGTATCTTCGCTTATTCTTCCAGCGTATGCATTTAATATTTCTTTTGCAACTTCTATATCCTTTTTTTCCACTTTTACATCTGGATAAGGAATATTCATACCATATTGCATCGTATCACCTAATGAAACATATGAAATAAATACAATTTTAGAAGAAAAAAGTTGTATAAAAATACTATTTATAAAATAAGGTATAAGGATATCGATTAGGCAAAGATAGACTAAAAGTTAATTTTTCTTTTGTAATTGGATGAAAAAAAGAAAGTTCTTTACTAAATAAAGCAATCTGTTCTCCCTTTTTATACTTCTTATTGTATTTTGCATCCCCAAACAAAGGATATCCAATATGCGAAAACTGAATACGAATTTGATGATGTCTACCCGTTTTCAAGTGGATTTTTACTAAAGTAAAATTATTTCGATTATCAAGAACTTCATAGTCCAAAATAGCCAATTTACCCTCTTTACTTACAAACGAAGTATTAGTTTCTTCCTCTTTCTCTACATAATTTTCTAAACGTCCACTTTCTTTTAAATTTCCATCTAAAACCGCATAGTATGTTTTTTCTAAATCATGATTTTGTACTTGTTTGGATAATCTTCCTGCAGATTTTGATGTTTTTGCAAAAACCATTACTCCTCCAACTACGCGATCTAGTCTATGAACCAGCCCTAAATAAACGTTACCAGGTTTATTGTATTTTTCTTTTACATAAGATTTTAACATCGTTAATAAATCCAAATCTTTCGTACAATCCGCCTGAACCAAAACGTTGATCGGTTTTTCAACAACCAACAAATGATTGTCTTCATACAAAATATTAATCATTTTCTTCCCATCGTCCATAAATTCCACAAGGCAAAACTAAACAATCTCTAGTGATAGGAAGCCCCACTTCTCCAGCACAAACCAAACCTTTTGGATATCTTTTTAACATAGTGGTTTTTAAAATATTTTCTAAAACTGTACTTGAAATTCCTGTTGTATAAGAGTTTATTAAAAAAAATAAAGGTTTATCGGATAAAATTTGCATACACAAATCGATTAAATAATAAATATTTTTTTCAAATTTCCATACTTCTTTATTAGGTCCTCTTCCATAGCTAGGTGGATCCATTACAATAGCATCGTACGTATTTCCTCTGCGAATTTCACGACTTACAAATTTTACACAATCATCTACAATAAAATGAATTTCACTATTTTCTAAATGAGATAATTTCATATTTTCTTTAGCCCAATCAGTCATTCCTCGAGAAGCATCCACTTGGACAACTTTTGCTCCCTGACTTGCGGCAGCCATACTTGCGGCTCCTGTATAAGCAAACAAATTCAATACTTTAATTTTACGATTTGATGTCTTTATCTTATCCATAATAAAATCCCAATTGGTTGCCTGTTCCGGAAAAATACCTGTATGTTTAAAATTAGTAGGACTTACTTTAAAAGTTAAATGTTTATAAGAAATCGTCCAAAATGCAGGAATTTGTTTTTTAAATTCCCAGTGGCCACCTCCTTCATTACTTCTATGATAAATTCCATCAATATTTTTCCAATTTGTATAATCACAAACTTCCCAAATTGCTTGAGGATCAGGTCTTCTTAAAACAATAGAACCAAAACGTTCTAACTTTTCACCATTTCCAGCATCTATACATTCATAGTCTTGCCAATTCTTACTCATCCGCATAACATCACCTAAAAAAATTATACTTGATTTTTTCGATTTTTTAAAGATTAGGATTACTTCAATAAAAAAATTTTTAAGAATTTTTTTCTAATTATTCTTTGTAATGAATATCTTTTGTACTTGGTCCTTTTATACAAGCTCCATCTTTTGTAAATCTTGAACTATGACAAGGACAATCCCAAGTTTCTTCCAATTCATTAAAAATTAAACTACATCCCATATGTGGACAAGTAGTAAAAACTGTGTGCTTTACTCCGTTTTTATCAATATATATTGCGATCGGTTTTCCATTTTTTTTAGTAAAGATCAAATGACTCTTATACCATTTTTTTGCTCTTTTTTTACTCCCTATAAAAGAAATTGCACTTCCTATTAGATTCGGAAAAAAATTTTTAATTTGATAAAAATTGCTTCTTTTTAAAGAAAACAATTCTTGAAAAGGAACTTGATCTCCTAAAATTTTTTTACTTAATAAGTAACCAGCTAATATACCATTTGTCATTCCCCAAGTATTAAAACCAGTTGCTACAAAAAGATTTTTACTAGCATTTCCAATAAAAGGAAGCTTATCGTCTGTAATGATATCTACATTGCTCCATAAATCAACAACTTCTTCTTCATTTATATGAAATATTTTCTTAACTGTTTTAAAATTTTCAGCGTCTTCTTGGTGGTTTGAAGTTTTATGAGAACAAGCAAGACAAATTTCATAGATTCCACTCTCATCTTCATGATAACGAATTGACATACCTGGATTTGAAACCGTAATTGCAGAAATTTTCGGATTTTCTTTTACTTTTCGAACAACGATATAAGATTTCTCCAAATGTGCTTTTATGGGTAAACAAAATGGTAGAAAGAAAAAAGGATAGTGGCAAGCAACTATAACATTCGAAGCAATAATTTTTATTTTTTCACCAATACAGACATATTTTCCTTTTTCTTTTTTTATTTTTACAATTTTGGTATTTTCAAATATTTTTTCTTTTAATAAACTCTTTAAATGATTAACATAAAGAATAGGATGAAAAACGTAAGTATCTTCTACACTAATAGAATAAATAGAGGAAAGTTGAACTGGTAGAGCATTCTCTTTTACTTTGATATTTTGAGATACTAAAAAATCACGTTCTTGTTTCAATTTCTTAATTTCTTTTGACTTAGTCGTAAACACATAAGAATCAACTCTTTCCAAAAAACAATTAATATTTTCTTTTTCTATAATATTTTTTGCCAAATCGATTGCCATTTTTTGAGATTGTAAATAATCTTGTGCTGTTTCTAAATTTATATTATTCAATAAATCCGTATAAATCGTATTTTGTAAAAATGTGAGTTTTCCTGTTGTATTTTTTGTTACCCCGTCACCAACCTTGCCTGCATCAACTAAAAAAACGTCTTCTTTGTCTTTTAAATAATAAAGCGTGGTTAATCCAGCTATCCCTCCTCCAATTATTAAAGTATCCACTTCTTTTTCTTCCTCTAACGAAGGCAAAACTTCTCTATCTAATTTCTTTCCCCACAAACTCATCCATATCACCATTATTTAGAATTTCCTAAAAAATTAATAAAAATACATTTTTTTCTAATACTAAAAATGTGATTATTATGAAAACAATTGGAATAAGAAATGATTTGCACAAAGAAAACAAAAATACCATTCACATAACTTTCAAAAATATTTATTCAAAGTCAAAAATAAAAAAAGACCTAAAAAAAGCTTTGTTGTATTTTTTAGATAAAGAACAATTACCTAAAAAAGTACATTTTTTTGTCGTTGGTCTTGGTAATGACAATTTTACATCGGATTCTATTGGACCTAAAGTATTAAAAGAACTACAAGTTAATTCTTACGCAAATAAGCTAGGAATCGAATTAAATAAAAATAAAATATCGGCGTTAGAACCAGGAGCTTTAATAGAAACTGGAATTGATACAGCCGACACAATTAAAAGTGTTTTAAATACGATACGACCTCATCTATTATTATGTATTGATTCTTTTGTCTGCGAAAACGAAGAAGATTTGAATCACACAATAGAAATTACCAATCAAGGGATAATTCCTGGAAGCGGTTTAAAAGGACTTAACCAAGAAATCAACAAAAGAAACATGAAAATTTCAGTTCTGACAATTGGTGTTCCCACTGCAATCGAATTACAACTTGCCAAAAAAACATATCTTCTGTCTAGCAAAGATGTTGATGAATACGTTTTAGACATTGCTAAGATAATAGGAGAAACTTTAAATGAGGTTCTTCCTAACTATGGCTTAAAGTAACCCCTTGATAAAAATGTTTTAAAATCTCTTTGTAATTGTCACCCTCTTTTGCCATACCGTTCGCTCCATATTGACTCATCCCTACTCCATGACCATAACCATAAGTATTAAATAGTACTTTGTCTTCTTTTTTAATAATTTCAAATGTTGCAGAACGTAAACCTAATAAATTTCTTAATGCAACACCATCATAATTCTTTTGATCAATCAAAATTTCTGCAACACGATTGCCTTCTGTTTTTCTTTCGATTGTTAAATTGCTATCATTTGTTACAGCATATCCCAACTTTTTACTTAATTCTTCGTACGTAAATACTTTTTCTTGCTGAAAAGTTTTATTAGTCTCATCATAAGGACTTTCTACACTCACCAAATAAGGTACAATATTCCCCCATACGTTTTTTGCTGATTCAGTTTTTCCATTACTCGTCGAATGATATACAGCATCAATAATCTCACCTTTGTAAGTCAAATAGATTCCTTTTGTGCTATCCACTGCATTTTTAATTTTTTTAGAATAAGTACTATAAAGATTACCCCATATTTTTTTTAACTCCTCTTTACTTTTATAATTTTGAGTACTTGAATTGTCTGTTAACTTCCGATTAATTTTTAATGACTTTAAAGCATACGTTCTTGCAAGAATTGCCTGTGCTTTTAAAGCTTCTATATGAAAGGATGCAGGCATTTCTGCAGAAACGACTCCAAAAACGTATTCTTCTAATTCTAATTTTAAAACATTTCCATTTGTTCTATAAATAGTTACATAGTTTTTTTCTATAGTTTCTTCTTTTTTGTTATCATTTACAGATAAGGATATATTATCTTTAGAGGGTTCTTTTTTGGAAGAATAATTTTCTTTTTGGGAATGCCATTCTTGTTGCAAAGCGGATTGCGTTTCTTGCGGATTGTCTTGCTTTTCTTTTTCTTCTTTTTTTAAATTTTCTTCTTTTATTTCTTGAGTAGAGAAAACTGGATTTTTTTCTTCATATTTTATAATACTAGAAATAGAATAATTTTGAAAATTATGTTCCTTTTTTTCTAATGAAATAGGATTTTTTAAAGTGAATGACCCTACAACAAAACCACTAATTAAAATAGCCACTGTTGTTCCTTGAAATACAATCCTATTTTTCTTTATGTATTCAGAAATTAAACTTTCTAATTTTTTCTTTTTCTTATTCGGGTTTAGCTTTGCAAATTCTTGATTGATATCTAAATAAATGTATAATACATCTTCTTTATTTTTTTGTTTAATTTCATAATCATATATCATTTTATTCACCATCTACTAGTTTCTCCTGCAAAAAAAGTTTTATGCCACCATAAGACTTTTGTATTAAAAAGAGACTACATTTTATGCAAAAATTATAAATTTGTGATAGAAGTACTTACAAAAATAGATGGAACTTCATAATTTACTATTGAAGGAGGAATAAAATGAATGAAAATAATACATCTTCATACAATAGAGCATTAGAAATTGTAAACGATTTTGCTTGTAATTACAGACCATTTGCATGTTGCTGTTGTGGAAGACAAATTACTGGACCAACGGGACCTACTGGACCCTCAGGTGGACCTACTGGACCAACAGGACCTACTGGACCTCAAGGCATTCAAGGGTTACCTGGTGTTGCCGGGGCTACTGGACCTACTGGACCTACTGGACCTCAAGGGACTCAAGGGTTACCTGGTGTTGCCGGGGCTACTGGACCTACTGGACCTACTGGACCTCAAGGGACTCAAGGGTTACCTGGTGTTGCTGGGGCTACTGGACCAACAGGACCTACTGGACCTCAAGGGATTCAAGGATTACCTGGTGTTGCCGGGGCTACTGGACCAACAGGACCTACTGGACCTCAAGGGATTCAAGGGTTACCTGGTGTTGCTGGAGCTACTGGACCAACAGGACCTACTGGACCAGCTGGAATTAGTGGAACTGGGCTATCAGCATATGGTGGTAAATACAATGCAACTATACAGCCAATTTCTTTAACAGCAAATGTTCCGACAACTATTGCGCTTCCTACCACGATGCCAAATGAAAATGTGAATTATAGTACTGTAAACAGTATAACAATAATTGAATCAGGAGATTATGAAGTAAATTATTCTGCAAATGTAACTTCTACTAATTCAGCAACTATTTCACTTAATGTTCGTGAAAATGGTGTACCAATAGATTCTGCAATGATTACAAATATCTTTTCTGATGGTGAAAATAGAATTTATAGCGGTAGCATAATTAGAGGATTTGCAACTGGAGAAATTCTCGATATAGTAATTACTCCCAACGAAGCTGCAACAGGTTCTGTTAATAACGCCGCTCTTAGTGTAAAAAAATTAGATTAAATTGAAAAAAATCAAGTTAACTTTTATAAAAGAATACTTGATTTTTTTAATTCTTTTTTGTTTGTTCTTTAATACTATTTAATTCTTGATAAATTCTATCAATAGCATCTAATAAAAAATCAACTTCTGCTCTTTGATTTTGATTACTCTTGTTATTATCCGTTGTATATGGCCCTCCTCCACTTTTGCTCTTTCGACTGTTAATATTTATATTGCTATTTTCAATTCTAGATTCAATCAATTGTTGTTGTGCTGCGTTCGTATCTAAATATTGACCCAATAACATAAACCAATTTCCTAAAGAATTTTGCTCGTTGGCATTTAGATCGTCTACTAAAACGATTCCAATTGCAACAGCTATTAAATTGTATGTTGTAGGATGAATATTAGGAGGAAAATTCTTCAGCATAATTTGTCCTCCTTTAATTAATCTTATTCTATTATTAATATAAAATTGATTAGGAAATACTCTAGGTTATTGCTTTTTTAAAACAAATTATGTTATTATTTTATTAAGCCGATTTAGTACAGTGGCAGTACAGATGCATGGTAAGCATCAGAGGACAGTTCAATTCTGTCAATCGGCACCATAGGGAAATTAGTCGAACTAATTCGACTTTCAAAATATAAAGGTTAATT
>CANPIX010000029.1 GCA_947574215.1 uncultured Mycoplasmatota bacterium
ATCTGTTTCTCTTGTATTTGTGAGTACATGATTATGTTCATGTGGTGGTTTGTCTGGATTGTTTCCATCTCCACCTGGAGTGGTTGATCCATCACCTGGTTTATTTCCATCTCCACCTGGAGTGGTTGAGCCTCCACCAGTTGATCCCCCTGGAGTTGTTCCATCACCTGGTTTGTTTCCATCTCCACCTGGAGTGGTTGTTCCTTCACCTGGCTTGTTTCCATCTCCACCTGGAGTAGTTGATCCATCACCTGGCTTGTTTCCATCTCCACCTGGAGTGGTTGTTCCATCACCTGGCTTATTTCCATCTCCACCTGGAGTGGTTGTTCCATCACCTGGTTTGTTTCCATCTCCATCTGGAGTGGTTGAGCCTCCACCAGTTGATCCCCCTGGAGTTGTTCCATCACCTGGTTGGTTTTCAAGACTACTATCTTGATCATTTTTGTTTTCTTGATTTTCTACAGTTTCATTAAAAACATTACTATCTAATTCAGTTTTAGCAATTAATTCCTCTTTTTGTTTCGTAATCGTTTCAAGTTGTTTTTTTAATTCTTCTTTTTGTTTTTCAAGATTATTAATTGATGTTTCAATTTCCTCTTTCTCACTTTCAAGTTTGTTAATTGAAGAGGTAATTTCTTTTTTCTGATTTGTGACATCAGTGATTTGTTTTTCTAATTCTTCTAATTGAAGAAGGCATTTTTCTATTTCAGATTCTACCGATTGTTTTTCTTCTATTAAATTTTGAATTCTATTTTCCAACAATTCTATTTCTTTATTGAGTAATTCGATTTGTTTTTCCAAACTTGCTATTACAAGTTCATCATTTTTGATTTCTACTTTATTTTTAATACTTTCTAGTAAATCATGTTCTGAATTAATACCAATGCTTATAGGTTCTAAAGAACTTTGTTCTAAAGTACCACATGAGGTTAATACAGCAGACAACCCTGCTAAACCAAGTCCTACAATTTGACACTTTGTTTTCCTATTTAATTTTTCTAATAATTTTTTCACACTAAATTTCATATTTTTCACCTTCCATTTTCAATATATGTTTTTTTTGTAATAAACTATTATAATTAAAATTTTGAGTTTGTCAATTTTATTAGGTTTATATAATATTAAAAATTTCTTCCAAGTCTTCCCCTTCTTGAATTGGTGATTATATTAACATAAGTTATTTATAATGTCAACTATTTTTTATCACTATTTTTACCCCTATGATATTTGTAGTATATCACAGTCATTTTAAAAAAAAGATAAATCAGTCAAATTATTTTAAAACTTGACATTTTTTTATATTTTTTTCCAATAAAAAAAGAAGATCTCTCTTCTATTTAATAAATCCGTTTTGAACAGTCTTTGTCTCGTTCACAACAATAAAAGCATTCGGATCGTGCCTCTTAATTAATGAAATTAGTTTTTTTAAATTTCGATTATTGATTTGAAAATAAAGCATATCTCTTTTACTACCTTTATAATCGTCTTTTAAATCTACTACTGAAACTGCAAAGTTATGCTTACGAACATCATTTAACAATGCTTTATTTTCTTTTTCTACCACTACTTGTACCCCCACAATTCCTTTTATAAATGTATTGGCTAAAAACGATCCAATTAGTGTTCCTGTTGCGTAGCCTAAAGAATATGATATTGGAATAAAAATGCTTTTTACATTTGTTACTAAAGCCTCCCTGGCTATTAAAAACCAAATAAATACCTCCAAAAAAGCTAGAACTACCATAATAAAGGTTTTTCCTTTCACCATCAGCATTGTACGAATGGTTCCAATCGATACATCTAAAATTCTAGCCAAAAAAATTTTAATACACAAAAAAAATAGTTCCATTTGTTTCACCTAAAACTATTTTTCCCAAAAGTGTTACAAATAAACTAGAAGAAGTAAGAAAAATACAATCATTATACTTACAGCAAATAAAAGAGGAATGTATTTTGATTTTTCTTCTTCTCTTTTTTCAAAAATTTGTTTTTTATGCCCATACTTTTCGCTGACCATTTCCACAAAATTTTTATTTCTATATTTCTGATTTTCTTTTTGATTATTTATTTGCTCCATACTCATCATTGCGCTGCAGTTTCTACAAATCAATCCTGTTGAAGGTAGGGAGCATCCACATCTTTTACATTTCATTGGCTTTTCTCCTTAATTTTATTTTACCGCAAGTATTTGCAATTAGCAATTTGTAAAGGCTTATTTTTTCTATCAAATTTCTGAAAAAATAATTGGCCTACTTTAGACATAAAAGAAGAAATTATAAACCTTTAAAAAAACGTTAAATAGTACTTATGATACAATAGACAAACACATAATAAAAGGTGAGTTTATATGATTAACTTTATAATTTATGAAGATCAAAAATATTGGCAAGACTTTTATAAAGAAAAAATAAATAAAAAAATGAATTCTAAAATTACTCCATATACGATCTTAATATTAGATCAATATACAAAAGAAAATAAACGTAGGATAAATGAATTACCTGGTAAAAAAATATTTTTACTTGATATCAAAGTTCCCGGAAAAAAAGGACTGGATCTAGCAAGAGAAATAAGAATGGGAGGAGATTGGTCCAGTCAAATTATTGTTATTACGTCCCACTCTTCCTATAAAGAAGAAGGATTTACTAGTAAAATTTTAATGCTTGATTTTATAACTAAAGATAAACACTTAGAAGAAAGTTTTGATGCAACGCTTTCTATTGCTATTGATATTTTAATACAAAAAAATACATTTCGTTTTACTTCCAATCAAGAACTTCATCAAATTCCTTATGAGGAAATTTTGTATTTTGAAAAGAACTTAAATAATAATTATCTTTCTATTGTTACTAAAAAAAGAATTTATACCATTAAACAAAGTATTAAAAAAATTGAAAATATATTACTACCATTTCCTTATTTTTTTAAAACTCATCAAAGTTGTATTGTAAATTTAAAAAATATTAAAAAAGTAGATTTTGTAAATAATAAAATTTATTTTGGAAATTCTTGTTTTACAAACTTGCTATCTCGAAGTAGAAAAAAGCTATTAAAAGAAAAATTAAATGAAGGGATTTTTTTATGAAATTACTACATTTCTTATTAGGAATTTGGACAACGCTATATATTTTTTATATGGGTAAAATTTTCTTTTCTAAAAAAAGAAAAGCCATTACAATTTTATTAATTCTTTTATTATTTTCTTTTTTGCATGCTTTAAATTTTGCTTACTTTCCCTTAATTTCTTATTTTCTATTTTATATCTTTTTAGTTTTTCTTTTATTATTTATTTTGTTTTCAATTGATTTTCCCGCTTTGTTCTTTTTTTGTATGCTTCTTTATAGTATTCGTTTTTTATTTGAAGAACTTTTCTATTTAACTCTTTTCTTGCTGAGAATCTCTTTTCCTTCTTCTAATTTGTTATTCCTCTGTGCCTCAATGATGACAATTCTTTTTACTTACTTTTTTAAAGATTTTCTTAAAGAAAAAACGACTAAAATTTATTTTTTTAATACCCAAAATAAAAAACGAAATTATTTTTTAGTTAACGTTTTTCTAGTCTTCATTCTTTTAATACGAATTCCTAGATATCAAATTACAAAAAACTATTTATCTGTTCTACTTTTTGTTTTTGTTTTTAATCTAATTCTTTTTTTGTTGTATGAAAAAGAAAAAAATAAAATTTTAGAAGAAAATTATAAGAAAACAGTAGAATATTCAGAGTTTACTGAAAATTTACTATTCGAATACAAAAGTTTTTTACATGAGTATAAAAATAGAATGCTTATAATAAAAGGACTTGCCAAACCTAAAAATAGAGAACTCCATCAATATTTAGATTCTATTTTTGAAGAAAAAACAATAAACATCTACAGATGGTTAATAGAAATAAAATCCATACCTCTTACGGGTATAAAAGGACTTGTAAATTTTAAATTATTGAAAATGAAAGATTTAGGCATTAATATTGAGGTTTATATTTCAGAAGATATTTCAAAACTTTCCAATGATTTTTTATCCATTGACGAAAAAAAAGATTTATATACTATTCTTGGCATAATATTAGATAATGCCTTAGAAGGTGCTTTAGAAAGCCAAGAAAAGGCTGCTAGTTTTCACTGGTATCAAGAAAAGGAACATCTTATTCTTTTAGTTGCCAATACATTTAAAACAATTAATATAGATCGAATGGAAGAAAAAGGATTTAGTTCAAAAGGAAAAAACAGAGGCAATGGTTTATACATTTTAAATGAAATTTTAAAGCATAATGGAAAATTTTTAAAAGAAACCACTATAATGGATAACTTTTTTGTCCAAAAAATATTGATTAAAAAATAATGAACTTTCCAAATCTCACCAAAATTAGACAAAATCTCTCTTATCGCCTTAATTTCTACTTTTTTTATGTTATATTGATAAAGTAGTTGAAAGTGAGGTGTTTTAAGTATGCGTAGTAGAGTGAAATGGTTCAAAGATGAAAAGGGATACGGTTTCATTAAATATTCAGAAAATGAAGATGCTTTTGTGCATTATTCTTCAATTAAACTTGATGGATACAAAACGTTAAAAACTGATGAGGAAGTCGAGTTTGATTTAATTGAAACAGCCAAAGGATTTCAAGCCATTAATATTAGAAAAATAGAACAATAATTTTCTTTTTATTGTTCTATTTTATTGCTTCCCATTTCCAATTTGCTACCTCTGGCATATCCACACCAAATTCTTTGATATACTGTTCATGTTTTATAAGCATTTCTTTACAGTACTCTGCACAATATACCCCTTTATTTTCAAATTCTTTTAAATGTTTTAGCGCAAGAAGCACTAAATGAAAACGATCCACTTTATTTACTACACGCATATCAAATGGAGTGGTAATACTTCCTTCCTCATCATACCCTCTAACATGTAAATTCTTATTCGTTCTTCTATAAGTAAGTTCATGTATTAAATTAGGATAGCCATGAAAGGCAAATACAATTGGTTTTTCCTTTGTAAAAATCATATCATAATCTTTATCCGATAATCCATGTGGATGTAAAGAATCTGATTGTATCTTCATTAAATCCACTACGTTTACAAATCGAATTTTAAGTTCTGGAATATATTCTCTTAGAATTTGAACCGCTCCAAGTCCTTCTAGTGTTGGCATATCTCCACAAGTTGCGATAATTAGATCAGGTTCAACGTCTTTATCATTGCTTGCAAATCCCCATATTCCTATTCCTTTCGTACAATGGATTTCAGCTTCTTCCATTGTTAACCATTGAGGTTTTGGATGTTTGCTAGCAATTATAACATTTACATAGTTTTTTGTTTGTATTACATGGTCAAAGCATGAAATTAACGTATTGGCATCTGGAGGTAAATAAGCTCGAACAATATTTGCCTTTTTGGTCATAATATGGTTTAAAAAACCTGGATCTTGGTGTGTATAACCATTATGGTCTTGTTGCCAAACGTGACTTGTTAAAATAATGTTTAAAGAAGCAATTGGTTTACGCCATGTTACATCGGTAGCCATTTTAAGCCATTTGGCATGTTGACTTACCATAGAATCGATAACACGTACAAAAGCCTCATAACTGTGTAAAAATCCATGTCTTCCGGTTAATAAGTAGCCTTCTAACCATCCTTCACAAGCATGTTCAGAAAGATAAGAATCCATAACTACTCCATCGTTTGCTAAAAATTCATCAGGATTCAAAATAGAGGCGTTCCATTTTCGATCCGTTACTTCGAAGATTTTATTTAGTCGATTAGAAAGAGCTTCATCTGGACCAAAAATACGGAAATTTCTCTTTTCAGCGTTTAAACGAATTAAATCTTTAATATATTTCCCTAATTCGCTCATATCTTGGGCAAGCAGACTACCTGGCTTTTTAAAATGAACTCCATATTCTTTAAATTTTGGTAAAGTTAAAGGAATACACAATGAGCCTCCGTTAGCATTAGGATTTGAACCCATTCTTTGGTAACTAACTGGAGCTAAATCTTTGTAAACTTTTTTTAGTTTTCCATCTTTGGTAAATAATTCTTCTGGATGATAACTTTTGAGCCAATCTTCTAATCTTTTTAAACTTTCTGGATGCTCTTTTGTAACTTCTATTGGAATTTGATGAGAGCGAAAACTTCCTTCTATTATTTTACCATCAATTTCTTTAGGTCCAGTCCATCCTTTTGGAGTTCGTAACACAATCATTGGCCAAATAGCTCGTTCGGAGCAATTCCTTTTTCGTGCTTGTTTTTGTATTTCTTTTATTTTTTCAATTGTTGTATCTAATACTGTTGCCATATCTTCGTGCATTTTAAATGGCTCTTCTCCACTAACGTAAAATGGTTCCCATCCACATCCTCTTAAAAAAGCGTCAAGTTCTGGACCACTAATACGAGATAAGACCGTAGGATTGGAAATTTTATATCCATTCAAATGTAATATTGGCAAAACCGCTCCATCAGTTATAGGATTTAAGAATTTGTTTGAATGCCAGCTCGTTGCCAAAGGTCCTGTTTCAGCTTCTCCATCTCCAATTACGCAAGCAGCGATGAGACTTGGATTATCAAATACAGCTCCAAAAGCGTGAAGCAAACTATACCCAAGTTCTCCTCCTTCGTTAATAGAACCAGGAGTTTCTGGAGTGGCATGTGATCCTATTCCTTTTGGAAAACTGAATTGTTTACACAATTTTTTTAACCCCTCTTTATCTTCTGTTATATCTGGATAAAACTCACTGTAACTTCCTTCTAAATATGTGTTGGATACTACAGCTTGTCCTCCGTGTCCTGGTCCACATACATAAATCATATTTAAGTCATATTTTTTTATCACTCGATTTAAATGTGCGTAAACAAAATTTTGACCAGGAACGGTTCCCCAGTGCCCAACTAACTTTGATTTAATGTCTTCAAATTTTAATTCCTGTTCTAAAAGTGGATTGTCTTTTAAATATAGTTGAGCAACACTCAAATAATTAGCAGCTCGAAAATAACCATCTATTTTTTGTAACATTTCTTTTGACAAAGTTTTATCTCGCATTTTATCAACCCTATTCTTTTATTAGTATACTATATCCATTCAAAAATATCAAAAAAAGTATGGATATTTTCCATACTTACACAATTACCTACCTCTTTTAGTAAAAGACTCATGTTTTTTTGTTGCATTGCAACGATCGTATTCTTTAGCGATATTTATTAATCTCCTTTTACAATCGTCTAAAGCTATTCCAAGATCTTGCTCTATATTCTCTAATGAGCATTTTGTATGAAACAAATAATTAATGATAGCTCGGTCAGTTCCATTCTGCGATTGTAAAATCATTTCATTAAATAATCCCATATAAACCGCATCTAAAATTTGATCAAAATACATAAATTTGTTATTTTTCATAAAAAACTCCTTTTAAAATATTATTTTAATTAATAAGACTTTATATACAAGGAGATTATTCACAAATGTTTAGAAAGGAAACGCAAAAGCACTTACTTTCTTATCATGAATATCCCATAAAACATATATGTAGTATAACATATATAACTTAAAAAGAACTAATTAATTTAAGAGAAAATAAAATTTTTAAGATATAATGAACTACAAATTTTTAAAATTATATCTTTTTTCAAAAAATTTAAATTGTTTATATGGATTATCATCACTTTCCATTTAAAAGAAAGTTATCTTTTTAGTAGTTATAAAAACACGGACTAAAGTATTAAAAAAAGCCCTTTTAATGGCTTTATTCACTAAAATGGTCGGGAAGACAGGATTTGAACCTGCAACCCCTTGGTCCCAAACCAAGTGCTCTACCAAGTTGAGCCACTTCCCGATCTCTTAATATATTATAGCATATTTTTTTAAAATTGCTACAACAAATATATGGTGCACCCAAAGGGAGTCGAACCCCTAACCTCTAGATCCGTAGTCTAGCGCTCTATCCAATTGAGCTATGGGTGCAATTACAAAATGCATTTTTATTATAGTATACCCCTTAAAAAAAATCAAGTTGATTTCTTGATTTCTTTCTTATTTCCATTCATTTTTGTTTCCTTTAGATATTTTTGCATTGTTTTGATAGCTTTTTCTTCTTCTGTATACTCTAATTCTTTTGTCATTTTTTCTTCTATAAACAAAGTTCCATCTAAACATTTAAGAATTATTTTTATATGCTGTTTTTCTAATGAAGTAACTTCTAAAATATCGTGATTTTCCATAATAATACTATTTTTAGTTTTCTTAGTAATAATTTTCATTTGTCATCCCTTTCTAAATTATCAAATACTTGATCATCAAAAAATTCTTCTAAAGTAATCCCTAATCCTTCACAAATTTTAGTAATGGTTGCAAGTTTTGGACTTTCTGATTTTTCCTGTATCAATCCTTGTACAGTACTTTGGGTCACACAACAAATGGTCGCAAGTTTATTAATAGAAATATCTTTTTCTTCACAAATCTTTAATATTTTTTGAGATACTGCTTTTGATAATTTCATTTTGACCACCTTTATTTCAAGTATATCAATTAAATTGCAAAAACTATTAACGGTGCGCCGTTAACTTTTTGCTACATCAAGTATACTGATTACTAGGTGCAAATGTTGTAGAACTGTGTCTATAATTTTTTTCCAAAAATTGGCAAAAATAAAAAAGTCATTTTTGACTTTTAGATGGATTTTTGTTCATCTGATTTCTCTACATTCCTTCTCAAATTTAGATAACGATATTTTAAGCCAATAACTGTGTTCTTTTAACGTATCTCTGATTACTTTTAATTCATTTTTTGTTATTTCTTCTATTGTTTTACCTCGTGACTTTAAATAGTCTTCTATTGTTATTCCTACTCTAATTAAATAAGAATCAATTTCATCCATTAAATCCATAGATTCTAGTAATATACTTAATATATGAGTTGATACATTCTCTTTTGTTAGTGCTGCTCCATTTCGGTGACGTTTTCCTAAATAATTGTCCAATTCTATATTTCTTACTTGTAGTTTTTTTTCTAATAGCGATAAGTTTTGAGCCTTTTCTTGCAATTTTTCATCATATTTACTTTCCATTTTTCTCCTTAATTTTTCAAATTCATCTGGTGTATATTTACTTCTATTTTTCTTATCACAATAGTTCTCTATATTACTCCATTTTTCACTTGTTAAAGCAGAAAAATTTTCTTTAAAAATTTCATAAAATTCTTGAAATGTATCAAAAGCTTTAGCATTTTCTTCAACTTTTAACGTATCTCTAATTACTTTTAATTCATTTCTTGTTATTTCTTCTATTGTTTTACCTTGTGACTTTAAATAGTCTTCTATTGTTATTTCTACTCTAATTAAATAAGAATCAATTTCATCCATTAAATCCATAGATTCTAGTAATATACTTAATATATGAGTTGATACATTCTCTTTTGTTAGTGCTGCTCCATTTCGGTGACGTTTTCCTAAATAATTGTCCAATTCTATATTTCTTACTTGTAGTTTTTTTTCTAATAGCGATAAGTTTTGAGCCTTTTCTTGCAATTTTTCATCATATTTACTTTCCATTTTTCTCCTTAATTTTTCAAATTCATCTGGTGTATATTTACTTCTATTTTTCTTATCACAATAGTTCTCTATATTACTCCATTTTTCACTTGTTAAAACAGAAAAATTTTCTTTAAAAACTTCATAAAATTTTTGAAATGTATCAAAAGCTTTAGCATTCTCTTCAATTATTTTATATTCTTGTAATAATTTATTTTTTTGTTTATGTATTTCAGATGAAGTTATATATCCTCTCATACCCTGTAACTTTTTTATAAGACTAGAAACACTTTTTCCATAACTTTGCAGTTTTACTTCCAACTCATTTAAAAATACTATGTAGTCATCGTACGCTTTCTCATCTTTTTTTATTTTTTCTTGTAAGTCAAAATAACTACATCCAAAAAAATGTTGAAATATAGATTCCATTTCATTAATGCCATTATTTTTAGATCGAGATAAATCATACGCTTGTCTTTTATTACAATCACCTAAAATAGTATAAGCATCACATGCTTCTTTAAATTTCTTTTCAGCTACAGTATCATTTGGATTGTTATCAGGATGAAATTTTATAGCTATTGTCTTGTAGGCTTTTTTTATTGTTTCTTGATCTGCATTTTCTGATACACCTAATACTTTATAATAATCTTTTTCTATTGTTTCCATAATTAATATCTCCTATATATTAAGATAAATCATATAGTAAATAAAATCCATTTATTTTCTAAAACTTTACATATAAAAACCTAAACAAAAGTGTTTAGGTTAATTTCAAGATGGTGACCCGCGAGAGATTCGAACTCTCGACCCTTTGATTAAAAGTCAAATGCTCTACCGACTGAGCTAGCGGATCCTAAAATTAAAATGGCTGCCTCGGGTGGGCTCGAACCACCGGAATGTCAGAGTCAAAGTCTGATGCCTTACCACTTGGCTACGAGGCAATAATAAGAAATGGTGGAGGGACATGGATTTGAACCATGGAACCCGAAGGAACAGATTTACAGTCTGCCGCGTTTGACCACTTCGCTATCCCTC
>CANPIX010000030.1 GCA_947574215.1 uncultured Mycoplasmatota bacterium
GACTAAATTCCTTTTTCTTATATTTAAACTGGATTTTACTTTTTCACTTCACAAAGAAGAATTTATTCAAAAAATTATTGTTAGTTTCTTGCGAAAAGTAAAGAAATAAGATATAATAAAGTACAAGATAAAGGAGGGATATATATGAAAGACAATAAAGGCTTTATTGCAATTTCATTAATATATTCTTTCTTTTTAGTTTTTTTAGTAACCTTACTAACGATTGTAAATGATTACGCTCATAATCGAATTTTATTAAACGATGTAAAAAAGGAAACACAAGAATATTTAAATCAATTGGCAGAATTTAATCCCGTTGTGTTGGAAAATAAAGCGTATACTTTAAATGAAGAAGTTATTTTTGGGTCTGAAAAATGGAATGTATTAAAAGACGAAGGCGAAAAAGTTTATTTGGCTTTAAATAGAACGTTAACTAAAGAAGAAATTGATTTTGCAAAAAGTGAATTAGAATTAGAAAATATATCTAATAACAATACAACCTTAATGTGTTTAAATGTTTACAGCACGACCATTTGTAATTATAATAATCCCGTTACTTTTAATTATTACACCTGGAATATAAGTGTTGTAAAAAAAATTCTAGACGTTTGGTTTGATAACAACGCTTCTTTACAAAAAGCAATGCAAAAAGGAAGTTTGCAAAAGATGCATTATAGCGATAATATAATGAATCACGAGAATTATATAAGAATACCGAATTTTGCAGAATATTCTATAATAAACGATTCTAGCCTATGGTATTTAACCAATGGCAATCGTATAAATGGGGTAAGTTATTTACAAATTGGCTCAGAACTGGTGGGAGCTCATACTACTTATAAAAAAATTCGTCCTGTAATTATGGTAAAAAAATCTATTTAATTAAATTCAAAATTTGACACATTATAAAGCTAATTAGTAAAACGACGCTATACAAAATTATATTATCCAAAGAAAAAAATTCAATAGGTAACAAAATAAAAGCGCTCATAAGAACCATACCCAAAACAAAACTCATAAAAATTTTACGATGTTTTTTTAAAAAGTATAAGGATACCTTGCTTCCTAAGTAAAATCCAAAGAGATCTCCTAAAAAATAGCAAAGAAGTGGGATTGCAAAAATAAAATTAGAAAAATTTAAATTAGCTAAATAGGATTTGTATAAGAAATAAGGTCCAAGAATCATCATTACCATAGATCCAGAAATTCCTGGTAGTATTGTAAAAAATCCATCAATCATCCCACTAAGCGAAAAAAGCAATAAAAAAAGCAAAGTCAATTTAGGATATTCTACAACAACTGGTGGAGAAGATACACTAAGTAAAGATAGTATATAAATAATCAACATTCCTAAAAAAAGCCAAAATAAATTTGGTTTTATTTTTTCGCTTTTTATAAAATCAGGAATAGAAAAAAGAACGAACCCACTAAATAGAATAAAAGTACAATTAGGTGCCAAATAAAAAAGAAGCTCAATTATTCTTGCAAATGTAATGGTTCCTAGAAAAATACCTAGAATGAGAATAAAAAGTAATTGTCTATTTTCTTTATTTTTAAAATGAGTTATGGCTTGAGAAACGATATCGTATTTTTTCATTAAAACCAATATAGTACCACCACTAATACCTGGTATAAGACTAACCACTCCAATTAAAAAACCTGTAAAAAAAATCATATTATTTCACCAATACATTTTATGTTTTATTGTGAAATTAAAGAACATATGATAGAATAGAAGCATAAGGAGGAATGTGAAATGTTCAAATGGATTCTACTTGCGATTGTGATTTTAATCATTCTCTATGTAATAGGTGCTTATAATAAGTTGGTTATGTTACGAAATAAAGTTCGAGACCAATGGGCACAAATAGATGTACAGCTAAAAAGAAGATTTGATTTGATACCAAATCTTGTAGAAACAGTAAAAGGATATGCAAAGCATGAAAGCGATACATTAGAAAATGTTGTAAAAGCTAGAAATACATTTTTAAGCGCAAGCACACCTGAAGAAGAAATTCAAGCGGATGGTGAACTAACAAAAGCAATGACGAAATTATTTGCATTAGCAGAAAGCTACCCAGATTTAAAAGCGAATACAAATTTCACAGAGTTGCAACATGAATTAGGAGAAACTGAAAACAAAATAGCGATGGCAAGACAATTTTATAATGATATTGTCTTAAAATACAACAATCAAATAGATGTTATTCCTAGTAATATTGTGGCTGCATTATTTAAATTTAAAAAAGAAGCTTTCTTTGAAGCAAATGAAACAGAAAGAGAAAACGTACAAGTAAAATTTTAAGCAGTGGCTTAAAATTTTCTTTTTAGGAGTGATTTCATGAAAAAATTATGGCTAATTTTTACATTTTTTCTTTTCTTATTTCCATTAAAAGTAAACGCAGATTCTGTAGATTACAAAATAAAAAATTATTATATAGATGCTAATATTATGAAAAATGGAGATTTGGAAGTAACAGAATTAATTGTTTTAAAAGGTAGTTTTAACGGGTATATTCGGGATATAGAATATAAAAATTCAAATTTATCAAATGATGATTTTGCTAATAATCGTCTTTACAATGCAACAGGTATTGAAATTATAGACGTTTCTGCCAAAAAAGTCCAAGAGATTCATTTTTCTACTATTCATGATACGGACTTTAAAAGTTTAACGAAAGGGCAAGCAAGTAATTATGGCTTTTTGGAAAAGTCTATTGCATCCGGTAAACAATACAAGATGTATTTTAAATCCAATAATGAAAGCGTGGCTTTTAGAATTAAATACAAGATTCAAGACGCTGTTGTATTACATGAAGATATAGCAGAGCTTTATTGGACTTTTATTGGCCAAGAGTATGATGACGATATAAAGGATTTACAAATTAAGGTGAATCTTCCAAATAAAGACACTTCAGATTCCTTTCGAATATGGGCCCATGGTGAAATATCTGGAGAAATACAAGCCTATGAAAATCAATACTTACTAGCAACAGTAAATTTTCTTGAAAAACATCAACCGATAGATATTCGGACTACTTTTTCTACTTCTTTACTAGATGCTTCTTTGATTGAAAAAAAATCTAATAAAAAGGCATTGGATGAAATTATTCGAGTAGAAACAAAAAGGGCTGAAGAGCAAAATAAAAAAAGAATGTATATGAAAATTCTTTATTACGTAATTTTAATAATATCAGGTATCTATTTAATTTCTTTACTTATTGTATGGATTTATGTATATTTTAAATTTGATAAAGAATATAAAAGCGATTTTTTTGGAGATTATTATCGTGAATTTATCGATGAGTATAATGTTGAAGTTGTAGATTATTTAATAAATAAAAAAATAACTCCCAATGCAATGAGTGCTTCTATAATGAATTTAATTTATAAAAAAATTATCAAAGTAGAAGAACTTCCAAGTGACAAAAAGAAAAAAGATTATATTTTTCATCTTACAGACAATTATAAAAAAGCGAATGAAACGGAACAGTATTTAATTGAATTTCTTTTCAATAAAGTTGGAAAAGAAAATACTTTTACTATTAAAGAATTGCAAGCGTACGCTAAAGGAACCAAAACTTGCGAAAAGTTTGCAACAAGTTATACTACTTGGAAAAATAAAGTTATTCGTGATGGAAAAAAACAAAATTTCTTTGAAAAAAATGGTAAACCGATAGGAATTAGCGTTTTATTTCTATTGTTTAGTATTTTTGTTAGCATTTTAACAAGCTTCTTTCACGTAGTAGTTGTATTACCATTCTGTAATACATTTCTTACTATTTTGTTTTTGCTCTATACTTGCTTTTTCTTTAAAAGAACAAAAAAAGGCAATGAAGATTACGTTAAATGGATGGCATTCAAAAAATTCTTAAATGATTTTGGGTCATTTTCTACAAAAGAATTACCAGAAGTTGCTTTATGGGAACGTTATATGGTTTATGCAACTGTATTTGGTTTGGCCGAAAAAGTAAGTAAAGTTATGAATGTTAAAATAAAAGAGTTAGAAACGTCTGGTATCTACATAGGAGGATACTCTCCAACTTTTAGTGATTGGTATGTATTTCATTCGATTACCAATAGTATTACAAACTCAGTTCATTCGAATGCTTCAGCCATAACCGCAACACGTGCAAATTCTTCTTCATCTAGTGGAAGTGGATTTGGAGGAGGATTTTCATCTGGTGGTGGTTTTGGTGGCGGAGGCGGCGGAGGCCGTGGTTTCTAGTTTTTTTGAAAAAAAATTAATGTTTTATCTAAAAAGTATTCAAAATTTGAATACTTTTTTTCATATCTTATCTATGCTACAATACCTTTAGTAGGTGATAATGTGCAAAAAATGATTGACACAGACTTAGTAGAGATTGTCATTGAGTATAAAAACAACAAAAACATTTACATGCGATTTAAAGAGGATCAAAAATTATATGTTACTTGCAACCGTTTTGTGAGCAAAAAAGCGATTCTAAAATTAATTGATGACAATATTATTAAAATCACCAAAATGTATAAAAAAGTATGCAAAACAAAAGAACAAGATTTGTTTTTTAATTATTTAGGAAAACAGTATACGATTTGTTATAATGAAAGTGTAAAAAAGACGTATTTGGAGGGAGATGTCGTTTTCACCCCAAATAAAAAAAAATTAGACAAATTTTATCAAAGTGAAATGAAAAGAATATTTACTTCTGAAGTAGAGCGAATAGTTCCTTATTTTGAAAATATTCCAAGATTTGTTTTAAAATTTCGAACGATGAAAACAAGATGGGGAGTTAACAATCGAGGAAACAACACCATTACATTAAACACCGAACTTTTAAAAAAAGAAATAGATTTACTCGACTATGTGATTATTCATGAACTTTGTCATTTTTATGAGGCAAATCATAGTTCTCATTTTTGGAAGTACGTTGAAAAATATTACCCTAAATACAAAGAAGCTAGAAAAAGATTAAGGAGTTAAAAAATGAAAATTGAATCATTAAACAATCCTCATGTGAAAAATTGGATAAAATTAAAAGAAAAGAAATATCGCGATCAGGTAGGTTTATTCTTGATTGAAGGTGATCATATCCTAGAGGAAGCTTTAAAAAATGGAGTCGTTGAAGAAATTCTATCCTCTAATCCTGTTTTTGCAGTAGAGAATATTCCTTTTTTTGAAGTCAAAGAAACTATTTTAAAAAAAGTATCTTCGCAAGTAAGTAGTACCAATGTAATTGCAGTTTGTAAAAAAAGAAGTGAAAAAAAAATAGAAGGTAATGTCTGCTTATTGGACCATATTCAAGATCCTGGAAATTTAGGAACCATTATTCGAAGTTGTGTTGCTTTTGGAATCAATACATTAATTGTGAGCCTTGATACAGTAGATATTTATAACGAAAAAGTAATTCGTGCATCTGAAGGAATGTTGTTTCACTTAAATATAATTAAAAAAGATTTACAAGAAACAATAGAAGACTTAAAAGGGAAAGGCTACACTATATATGGAACAAATGTTAAAAAAGGGATTTCTTTAAAAGATGTGACACCAAAAAACAATTATGCTATAATATTGGGCAATGAAGGTTCAGGAATAAAAGAAAACTTACAAGAAAAATGTGACGATTTAATTACAATTCCTATTGAATCTTCTTGTGAAAGTTTAAATGTGGGAATAGCAACTAGTATAATTTTATATACTTTCTATAAAAAATAAAGAAAGAGGTGGGTTATGGAAAAAGTTTTAGATACTTTTTATAATAAAGAAGTAAAAATGAAATTAATTGAATGGGGTTATACAGAAAATTTAGAAATCTATCAATATAGAAATCAAAAAGGTGCAATTACTAGCTATTGGATTTACGATACTTATTTTTATCAAGGAAAAATTTATAAAAAAATAACACCCTTAAGTTTAAAGGAATACGAGTCTTTATTAGAAGAAAATACACAGAAATTATCTAGGTAATTAAAAATGAAAGAATATATTTTTATTGGACGTATTGTAAATACACATGGCATAAAAGGAGAGTTAAGAATTCTTAGTGATTTTGAAAAAAAAGAAAAAGTTTTTAAAAAAGGAATTCTTATTTTTATAGGACAAAATAAGCAAGTTGAAACGATAGAAAGCTACCGTCATCATAAACAATTTGAAATGATTATTTTAAAAGGCTTTACTAATATCAATCAAGTTTTAAAATACAAAGGGCAAAATGTATATGTAGAAAGAAAAACTTTAGAATTGAAAGAAAACGAATATGTGTATGAAGAGTTAATTGGTATGTGGGTTATAGAAAATGAAGAATGTATAGGCAAAATTAAAAATATTGTGTATAATAAAGCCAATTTATTATTGTATATTGAAAGTGAAAAAAATTTTTATATTCCATTAAATGAAGAATATGTAAAAAAAGTAGACACAAAAGCAAAAAAAGTGTATGTGGAAGGAGGGAAAAAATTAAGACTATGAAAATAGATATATTAACTCTTTTTCCAGGAATTTTTCAAGGTTTCTTAAACGAATCAATTATAAAAAGAGCAATTGAAAAGAAATTAGTGGAAATTAACCTCATTAATTTTAGAGAATTTTCAAAATTATCAAATAGTCAAGTGGATGATACTCCTTATGGTGGAGGAAGTGGTATGGTTTTAATGGCAGAGCCAATTGTTACGGCAATTGAATCTTTAAAAACCAAGACATCAAAAGTCATTCTTTTGTGTCCTCAAGGACAGACTTATAAGCAAAAAAAAGCGTATGAATTAAAAGAAAGTCAACATTTGATTTTAGTATGTGGTCACTACGAAGGATTCGATGAAAGAATACGTTCCTTTGTGGATGAAGAAATTAGTATTGGTGATTATATTTTAACTGGCGGTGAAATACCTGCAATGGCGCTTTGTGATAGCGTTATAAGACTAATTGATGGTGTGATAAAAAAAGATTCATATTTGGAAGAATCCTTTACAAATCATTTACTAGATTATCCAACTTATACGAAACCTAGAGAATTTCGCGGCAGGAAAGTACCAGACGTACTTCTAAGTGGAGATCATAAAAAAATAGCTGAATGGCGAAAACAAGAGCAAATAAAAAAAACTACAGAAAAAAGAAAAGATTTACTTGGGTAGGGATGTTATGGAAAATTATGTGTTAAAAAAGAACAACAAAAATAAAAAAATAAATAAATTTGATTTTAAAGAAAAAGGATATATTTTCAAACCAAATATTAAAAGTAAAAATTTGATTCAAATTAGTAGCTTATCCATCACCAATTTAGAAATAACGAATACTATTTTAAAGAAGAAATTGGATAAATCTTTTCGAAAATTGGCTTCCATTATTTTGAACGTTTTAAATGATGATGATTCAACAAGTGGAGATGTTGCCATTGTTTTAAATGAACTTGCCAAAGAAAAAAATGTGGTGACACGT
This sequence comes from uncultured Mycoplasmatota bacterium, assembly GCA_947574215.1. Classification (GTDB taxonomy): domain Bacteria; phylum Bacillota_I; class Bacilli_A; order RF39; family UBA660; genus MGBC108787. Next base: position 7,412 of record CANPIX010000030.1, read on the forward strand.
AAATACAAAGACTACTTAAAAAAAGAAGAGCAAACCAAATATTTAAAGCGTTTGAAAGTTTTGGAAACACAATTAAAAGAAAAAATAGTCTATTTAAAATTAAAAGAAGAAAAAGTTTTAACAGAAAATTTAGAACATGGCCATAGTCGTTAAAAAAATTTGCATATTTTTAAATTTTTTGTTATAATGAATCTGCTTTTTAAGCATGTAATCCGCTGATATGCATATAATTATGATTACAGAAGAAATATTTTATAGAAAGGAAGTTATTTATGGCTAATTTAGTTGACAAAATTAATGAAAAGCATATGAAACCAAACCTTCCTGAATTTCGCGTTGGCGATATCGTTAGAGTAGATGTTTGGGTAAAAGAAGGAAAGAAAGAAAGAATTCAAGCTTTTGAAGGAATTGTTATTGCAAAAAAAGGTAGTGGTGTATCTGAAACTTTCTCTGTTCGTAAAAAAAGTGGAAGTGTTGGAGTAGTGAGAGTATTCCCAGTAAATGCCCCAACGATTGATAAAATTACAGTTGTCAAAAAAGGTATGGTACGTCGTGCAAAATTGAACTTCATTAAAAACATGCGTAAAGAGTATAAAGTTAAAGAAAGAAATAGCACTATGAAAGAGGCAAAATAAGCTTCTTTTTTCATTTAACAAAAAAGAAAGATGTTGTATAATAAATAACGAAAGGATTAAAAATATGAAAGAAAAATGGATTAAAAATGGAAAAGAATTACTACCTTATATTGTTATATTAATTGTAGTTGTTTTTGTAAGAACATTTATTGCAACTCCTATTAAAGTAAATGGAAATTCTATGTATAAAACACTTGATGGAACAGAATTTATGATTTTAAATAAACTTAACAAAGTTGAACGTTTTGATATTGTTGTATTGGATGCGCACAATGATGAATTAATCAAAAGAATTTACGGTTTGCCTGGAGAAAAAATTGCTATAGAAAATAATGTTATTTATATAAATGATAAAAAATTAGAGGATGTTTATGCTTATGGACAGACAAGTGATTATGAAAGTATAACTCTTGGAAAGGATGAATATTTTGTTTTAGGAGACAATCGTACAGTTTCTTTAGATAGTAGAACTATTGGACCTGTTAAAAAAAGTCAAATTAAAGGTACCACCAATTTTATTTTGTATCCGTTTAATCGTTTTGGGAAATTAAAATAAAGTTTTTATGAAACGATTTTGTGAGTGATTAAGAGATAATATCGCTGATATAGAAGTAGCACTTACAAATATAGAGATAGGGATTTGCAACACGAGATATTGCAATAGAAGAATATCTAAAATTTTAAAAGAAAAATTGTATTGTAAACATGTAAATCTTGATGATGTAAAATTAGAAGATGTAGATAAATTAGGTATAAATAAAGAGAAAGTCGTTGCAATTGGTGATGGAGATAATGATATAGCAATGTTGGAATATGTTGGATGTGGAATTGCAATGAAAAATTCACCAAATATTGTAAAAAAAGCTGATAAAATAACAAAATATACAAATAACGAAAATGGTGTAGGTATTATGATTAAGGAAATATTAGAAAATCAAGGAAGTGATAATGATGAGTAATGCTAATAATGACATTCGACAAAATTCGACAATCAACTGGTTGATTACGATTTAATTAAGAACACCCTTAACCCCTTATAAATAAAAGGATTGAACGATTTTAAATCTTGCATATTTTCATTAAAAAATGGTAAAAAACAATAAAAATTCATAAAAACATAGTAATTTTGGCGTTATTTATAATAGAAATTAGATAGGTGATTACGCCATTTAAGAACATAAGAAAGAGGTGAATATAAATGAAAAATGATTTACAAATAACTACTCATGATTTTTTAATTTATCGTGATGATAATAACGATATTAAAGTAAATGTATTATTAATTAATAATGATATTTGGTTAACACAAAATTTAATTGCTGAATTATTTGGAGTAGGAAGAAGTACAATAACTGAGCATATTAATAATATAATAAATAGTGGTGAACTTAAGGAAAAAACTTCTGTCGGAATTTCCGACGAAAGTACAGGTGGAAGAAAATCTAAAATATACAATTTAGATATGATTATTGCGGTTGGTTATCGTGTTAATTCAAAAAAAGCAACACAGTTTAGAATATGGGCAACAAAAGTTTTAAAAGAATATCTAATTACTGGTGTTGTTATAGATGACGAGAGATTAAAAAATCCGAACTATTTTTTTGGAGAAGATTATTTTGAAAGAACACTAGAAAGAATTAGGAATATCAGGTCTAGCGAAAGAAGATTTTATCAAAAAATAACAGATATATATTCATTTTGTAGTATCGATTATGATAAAGATTCTGAAATAACTAAAACTTTTTTTAAAACTGTGCAGAACAAACTTCATTATTCGGTCACTGGTAATACTGCTGCGGAGATTATTTATAATAGAGTTGATTCAGAAAAAGATAATATGGGTTTAACGAATTGGACAGGTTCTCCAAATGGACCAATTTATAAATATGATGTTGATGTTGCTAAAAATTATTTGACAGAAAAAGAATTAAAAAACTTAAATAGAATAGTTACTATGTATTTAGATTATGCTGAATTACAAGCAGAAAATCATAATGCAATGACTATGCAAGATTGGGTAAAAAAATTAGATGCATTTTTACAGTTTAATGGACAAGATATACTTCATGATGCAGGAAAAATATCTCATAAAATAGCACAAGAACTTGCATATAAAGAGTACGATAAGTTTAAGAAAAAACAAGACCAATTATATATTTCTGATTTCGATAAATTTATTGAAAGTACAAAATTATTAGAAACTTCAAAAATAATAAAGATTAGTAAAAATTATCATTCCTAATAAAAAAACGCACATTTAACATTAATTGTATTTAAATATATATTAGTTTGGAGTGTGATTTTATGAATAAATATAATATTAAAGAATTAGCAGAAAAATTAGAA
>CANPIX010000031.1 GCA_947574215.1 uncultured Mycoplasmatota bacterium
TCTACTAATGTAAATCCTTTGTTTTTCATTCTCTTTTACTCCTATTTTCTATTTTTATTGTATAATCAAACACACCCCCCCCCCGTCAAGGTTTATTTACCATAACAAAAAAAGAGAAGTTTTCTTCTCTTTAAAAGTATAATATTTTTTTGAGTTACAGTATGTTCGCTTGTTCATTTGAGATTCTCTTTTACTATAGTAAATAAACAAGATTTACTTTAAAATTTTTTATTGACCGGTATTTAAAATAAATTAAGAATATACCGGAAACTCAAATCTCATAACTACAAATTTTTTACATTGTATTTATAGGTGTGATTGTTTCACTTATACTTTCTATCCCATTTGTTGTTTCACTTGGAACAACTGGTGGTTCTACTTCTACTTCCGGAGGACTTTCGACCTCTTCAAAGGAAATGTCGGTAATACTACTCGAAGATTCATTTGTATCTTCTTTAGAAGTTTCGTCTAAATCCGCTTCGATTGTGTTTTCTTGGTTATCTAAAACTTCTTTCTTTTCTGTATCGATGAACGCCGATTCCTCAGAATCTGTACAACTATCTTCTTGTTCTACATTTTTACTATTATCAACAGATACATTTGAAAGTGTTTCTTCTAACCTTTCTTCACTATCTTTAGTTTCTTTTTGATCTTCTACTACTTTTAATGCTAATGTATTTTCTAACTTCTTAACGGTAACATAAGTATGATTTCCATCAGAATAAACTTTAACTTCTAAGTTCCATCCATATGTTTTATCCAATACTTTGAATGTTTCTGAATAAGCTCCTGTTCCTCCATTGGCTGTATTGTTCTTTATTACAGCATTTCTTATGGCATGACCAACTCCACTTATTTCTTTTATTGTCTCTTCGGATATTATATCTTTATATATGGTTTTTAATCCGTATCTAAATGTTGGTAGCATATCCGATGGGTATCCAAATGATATCTTAAGCTCTTTATTTACCTTTATATTGGCATAGTCTATTATAGTGCTTAATAGCTTTAATTGCCCACCTTCATAATATCGCATTCCTTCTATGGCTTCTCCTCCTAGTACTATCGTTCCTGGTACTGGAGTATCTACCGTTGTTCCATTTGTTAGAATGTATCCCATTCCATTTGTTCCTGTTGGATCAAATGTTTTTACGTATTCTTTTATTAACTCTTTATTATTTTCTGTTAATCCATTCAAATACGTATATTTTTCTATGTAATACTCGAATGCTTTATCTATTGCTTCCTTTTCTTCTGTTGAAAAATACATATTTCCTGTTTTTTCTGTTGCTTCTTTTGCTGTTCTTGCATACCCGATTAAGTTCTCTTCTATTTCAAATTTATGTATTATTCCTTGATCGGTTGTGGTATGCGTTACTTTCATTCCTGGCAAACTTATTTCTCCACTTACATCCGTTATATTCTTTTCGATATATTCTTTAATATAAGTTTCATAATACTTTTCGTATTCTTTGTTTGCATCTCCGTTACCACTGTATTTTCCTATTATGTTATCCATCCATATTTCTTTAAAGATTCCATATACATTTTTATTGCTTAAATTGTAATCGTAATCTGCTGGTAGATAACTTGTTAACTTAAGATCTGATAAATTATTTTTTAAATCATTAAAGAAACTTTCATTTAGATCGTATTCTGGAACAATCAAGGATTTATAATCCCATGATAAAGTCTCTAATTTCTTAACGGTAACATAAGTATGATTTCCATCAGAATAAACTTTAACTTCTAAGTTCCATCCATATGTTTTATCCAATACTTTGAATGTTTCTGAATAAGCTCCTGTTCCTCCATTGGCTGTATTGTTCTTTATTACAGCATTTCTTATGGCATGACCAACTCCACTTATTTCTTTTATTGTCTCTTCGGATATTATATCTTTATATATGGTTTTTAATCCGTATCTAAATGTTGGTAGCATATCCGATGGGTATCCAAATGATATCTTAAGCTCTTTATTTACCTTTATATTGGCATAGTCTATTATAGTGCTTAATAGCTTTAATTGCCCACCTTCATAATATCGCATTCCTTCTATGGCTTCTCCTCCTAGTACTATCGTTCCTGGTACTGGAGTATCTACCGTTGTTCCATTTGTTAGAATGTATCCCATTCCATTTGTTCCTGTTGGATCAAATGTTTTTACGTATTCTTTTATTAACTCTTTATTATTTTCTGTTAATCCATTCAAATACGTATATTTTTCTATGTAATACTCGAATGCTTTATCTATTGCTTCCTTTTCTTCTGTTGAAAAATACATATTTCCTGTTTTTTCTGTTGCTTCTTTTGCTGTTCTTGCATACCCGATTAAGTTCTCTTCTATTTCAAATTTATGTATTATTCCTTGATCGGTTGTGGTATGCGTTACTTTCATTCCTGGCAAACTTATTTCTCCACTTACATCCGTTATATTCTTTTCGATATATTCTTTAATATAAGTTTCATAATACTTTTCGTATTCTTTGTTTGCATCTCCGTTACCACTGTATTTTCCTATTATGTTATCCATCCATATTTCTTTAAAGATTCCATATACATTTTTATTGCTTAAATTGTAATCGTAATCTGCTGGTAGATAACTTGTTAACTTAGGATCTACATCTACTTTTTCTAAATAATACTTCATATCGTCAAAGAATTCACTTGATAAATAAGATGGAATTGTTAAGGATTTGTAATCCCAATTTAATTCTTCAATTCCCGTTGCTGGTAGTGGATATTTTTTATAGTAATTTTCCAAAGTATCTGTATAGTTTCCACTCATATAAATGAATTCTTTATTGTTTACTTTTTCTTTGATTTTTACAGAAACACTAATTTTATCTTTAGGAATGTCCTTTTTCGTGATTTTCTCAACGTTACATTTTAAAATGACTGTATTGGTATCCACTCCATTTGAATCATATTGAATTTGTGTTTTATCATTAGAAATTGTGGATGCTAACGTAGAAATTTTTTCTACTGTACAAGCGTTAGATGGTTCTACTAAAATTGTATACTCATCTTTACCAATTGGAACAATACCCTCGTTTCTTTTGAAATCAAATTTGAAGTAAGCGTATTCATAATTTGAAGAATAAATCTCTTCTGGCGGGGTTGTATCTTTTTCCCCTAATAACAACAAATTTAATTTTTTCTGGTTGTATAAAGTAGCATCGTATGTTAAAACTTCTCGTTCCGCGTGTACATATTTTGACCGCGATCCGGGATAGACAGCTAAGTGTATAATACCTAAAACCAAAACAATGTATAGAAATACTGCATTGATTTTTCGATTATATCTTAGCCCAAACTTCACATTTACCTCACCTCCTTTGCAGGTATTTGTTTAATTTATTTGGTCTGTATCGATTTGCTCTGCTGCATAATTGACTTTTAAAATATTTATATTTCTATCTGTATCATTGGTTCCTATGTACTTTAATAATACTCGGTAACCCTTTTTCCCCCCAGTTTTAGCGACTATATTATCATAATTTGGCAATAAAATCAAGTTATTTTTTGTTTTATTTGAAATATCTAGGTTTTTAGTTGCAATATTCTCTAAATCAATTATTGTTCCATTGCTATCACTAATAGCCTCTAAATTCGTTATTTCTTCTACTTTTTCTACTTCAAAATCAGAATTTACGTCCAAAGTAACTTTCATTTTGGTTGTTACTTCTAAATTGGAGGTATCTACTGTAAAATAATAAGCTATTGGAAGCGTTGACCAATAAGAAGAGGGATTACAAGTTTCTCCTGTTGTTGTGTCCAAACAATTTAATTGTTTTATTGCTATATCAAAACGAGCAGGAACTGCTTTATCTTGTTCTAAAAAGCTAGAAATATATTTTGAATAGGTTATTACAGTACTAAGCAATAACATTACGCCTACATAAGCAATTAACCATTTGTATAAATTTGATCGAAATCTCTTACTCTGTAATAATCCTTTCATAAAATTCACCTGTTTCTTTTAATTTTCCTTATCGGAAAGTTTACTTTCTTTTTCTAATTCTTTTTTCTTTTCTAGTAAAGCTCTTATTTGATTGTTTACCTCTCTTTTTGTTTGAAATAAACTTTCAATTTTCTTTTCTATCCATTCTTTTTCATTCTCTATTTTTTCTTCTTTTTTTCCTTTTTTCTTTTTTAAGTTTTGAAATTCTTGCCATTCTTTTTCTTCTTCAGTAAGTATGGGACGCCCCTCTTTATCTGTACTTACTAAATAACAAAATAATAAACCAATTACTAAAATTAAAAACATTGTAAGCGGACTTTTGAATGCCGAAAGTATTTTTCCAGCTCCTGTTATCTTAAATTGATATTTTCCTACAATTTTATCAAGACTTATTGGTTCATCTTCTGTATTGTTATTATCTCCTTTGGTAATCATTTGATTGTTTTCAATTGCCTTAATTCTATGAGTTACAAAAGATCCATCCACATCATAAAATGTTACAATGTCATTTACTTCATAGGATGTGTCTAACTGTATCACTATTAAATCTCCGATGTGAATCGTTGGTTCCATGGATCCTGTTACCACTTCAAGTAAAGTATACCCTCCAACACTTGCCACATCTTTTTTTAGTATCTTTACACTAATAAAGTTATAAGCATTAAAAATAAGTAAAAGAACTAGAAAAAATGTAACAATAATCATAAGGATTTTCTTTACTATTCTCATTTTTTATTCCCCTTTTTCATTTACGGTAATTTACAAGTATTTTTCAAGAAATCAATGCTTAGCGTTAATTTGTACATATCATTTATTTTATCATTGTGTTGATAAGCAAAATTCCCTACCGCTGTATCTGCGACATTGTCTACATCTACCCATTTCCATAGAAGAGAAATTTCCATTCCTTTTCCTTGCGGAAGTGTAATACCTGATGCAAAATCAATTTCTTTTTTATTTATATTCCGATTGGTTGCATAATTATTTTTTACATTTGTATCTTGATTTAAAATAGTATAACCCGTTTTAGAACCATAATAATAAGTATATTCTTTATCTTCTGGTGCTGCATATTTAATAACGTAGCCCATATTTAAGCATCCACTATTTGGTATACAGATGGTATCTTCTTCTAACGTTAATCCTTTTATAACGAGTTCATCAAAAGTGTTATTGTACAATGTAAGAATATAAGAACCTTGTGCTCCAGGATAAATTACCTTGTCTTCTCCATATTTTTGAAAATATTCTTCATTATGGAATAAATCAACATCGGTTAAATACAATTTCATCTCTTGTGGGTTCACGGTAATATTTTCAAGTTCAGTTTTATAGATTGCATACAACGTTAAATCTGAAGTTAATCCAGAAATCACATCCTCTAAAGCATAAGAGGTTCCTGTTCCATCGCTCTTAGTATCGAATCTTAATAACGGATAATACATACAACTTCCTTCTGTAAGAATTCCATACGCCACATAATCAGTTAAGCGAATAACATCTGTACTGGAAATTGGAATTTCATATTTATCTGTTCCATTACTAAAAAATCCTTTTATGCTTGAATTGCTTGCATAAATCGTTAATTTTTGACTACGAATCAATTTTATTTTAATTTCTTTTTCTTCTGATTCATTTATCTTTAATTTTTCTCCATAAGACATAGCACTGATTTTAACAAAAGTTTCTAAACCATCTATTCCTTCATTTAAAACTTTATCTTTGACAACAACCTTAATAGGCAAGGATGAAGTCCCGGTGGAAGAAGTTTCATCGTATTCTAAAGAAATAAATTCTTTATATTGATCTAAAACTTCTATTGTTATACAAGTGTTTTTATCTTTTGAACAAAGTAACATATGATCTTTTTCTTGCGAAAGTGTAGGAAATACTTCTTTGAATAAATTTCCTGTTTGAATAATAAAGGTTTTGGATCCTCCATTTTCTAAGTAATTCAAATTGTATTCTTCTGGATTTACTAAAATATTGTATTCATGAATTTTAAAATCAATGGTTGTTGTTGAAGATACATCATGGCTACTGATCGTAATGGTTGCTGTATCTTTTGCTTTTACACCAGGTTTTGGTGTCACTTTTATAAAATATTCACCATTTATTTTTACAATTTCTGTTGTAACATTCTCCGATGCTTGTATTGAAATTTTTTCATCTACAGGAATACCATCTTTAGTTAGTTCATATTTTAAATAGTAAGGATTGTCTTTTGTATAATCCTCCAAATAATAATTTGAATCAGGATAAATTTTAGAAAGCGTAATTTCATATTTTGAATTCGGATGCGTAGGATCTACTGGTTTATTTGGTTCATCAGGATTTGGATTTGTTGGTTTATCAGGATCTTTGCTTCCACTAGAGCCACTACCACTTGGAGAATTGTTTTTATCATAAATAACATTTAAAGCGTATTTTTCTGTATAAGTCATTCCTTCATAAACAAGAGTTAATGTAATGGTTACACTTCCCGTTTTTAAAGCTGTTATTTTAAGTATTCCTTCACTTGCTATAGCAGTCGCAATTTCATTATCACTAGATGAAACAGAAATTTCTCCCTCTAAACCTATTAATTGATAAGCAACGTTTTTATATTTTGTTTTAGCTAAATTAATGGTTCCTCTTTTGCTAGCTAAATTTATCGATCTTTTTGCATCCGTAATCGTCAAATCTGCATTAGCTTCGTATGTTTTTCCATTTGTAGTGGTTTGTAATGTAACCGTTACTTTTCCAGGAGATTTTGGAATAATTACGACATAATTATTACTTACATAACAAGTGGCAATTTCTGCATTGCTTGTTGAACATGTAAAAGAATCAGGATCTATATTTTTATAACTAAAGCTTAATTTCATCTTAGAATCGGATATAGACATTTCCGCAGTTTCATTATCAAATTTTAATTCTTTGTTTTTGATTACCTCACGGTCATTTGTTCCATCATCAATATTAAAATCCTCTTCATTTCGAAACAAATCGCCTATTTTCCCCAAGAAATTTGAGGAACAACTGCAACTTGTAATTAAAGAAAGTAAAATAATAAGAAGAATTACTATATAAATAAAAATTCTTTTTCTCTTATTGTCATCATTATCTTTCTCGTTCTTTTCATAAAATTTTTCAAATCGAACTTTCATCATATTATCCCCCTCCTTCGTTTATTATTTAATAGCCAAATAAACCTACAAAATATTATAGGCTTATTTGGAAGTTAAATAACTTCCTTTACATTATTGAATGTAATCTGGATTTTGCACTTGAGTTGCAGTAGCTTTAATGGTAAGTTTTACTTCTAAATCTTCTCCATCAGAAGCTTTATTTCCTAATAATGTATCGTATTCATCATCACAATCTGTTGTTGAACTGATAATAGCAGCGTCTGTTGCATCGTAAGCCCAAGCCCAACGAATCGTTACTGGTTCTTTCATATTTGCAGCAGTATAAACACCTGGATCAAATTCTCTTAAATCACCATTAGTATTTATTGCGAAAGCAGCTTCTAAAGCATCATTTAATTCAGCATAAGTTACCCAAGCACTTGTTTTATATGCAGTTTCAACTTGGAATCTCAATGGGTCGTATTGACTATTATTAGTTCCAAGACCAACTGTATTGTAAGAATTATCTTTTACTAATTCTAAACCTAATGTAAATCTTGTTTCAAAAGTACCACCTAATTCAAAAGTATACTCGCCCTTTAATCCAGGTGCTACAATTTTACCATTAGATAATGATTCAGCGTAAGTTTTTCCATTAAAAGTATAAGATTCTTTAAACAAATTAATTTCTTGAGTTGTAGTTGCTGCAGTAACATCAGTAAGACCATTGTCTTTATCAGTGTATTGTAATTGCCATTTAGCAACTCTTGCTTCATCAGTAACATCTACACTTGATACGTATTTCGCATAAGTTCCACTTACAGAATATGCAGATACCATTACAGCCATCAATAAAACACCTAAAACTGTCATTTTCTTTTTCATTCTTGTTTCACCTCCCCCTTAAAATATTTTTTTATGCATAGTACTATGCATAGGATATAAATCCTATATAAACACTCTATTTAGAGAGTTTACCAATTTTTAAGAGATTTTTCTCTTCAGCTTTTATAGACATCGTTTTCTTGGTCTATTTTTTTTGTTGTTCTTTTTGCTTTTTAAATTCTAAAAACTCTTCTTTTTCTTTATTTTCTTCTTTTTCTTTCATTCTTTTATATTCTAAGAATTCTTTTCTTTCTATATCTTTTTGTTTTTTAGTAGAAATTGTAAAGCCAATAACAAATATAGAAGTAATTCCTAAAATCAAAATAATAATTGTAGTTGGTTCTGTTAAACTTTTCATGATGGAAGCAATTCCTGGAATTCGTCCAATGTATATTCCCTCTACATCACTTAATTCAACTAAATTTCGATCTTGTGTACTGTTGTTATCCCCTTTGGTAATAAAGTAAGTCGTTTGGTTTTCTTCTACAATATCAATAATTCTATGAGTTGTAACCGTTCCTTCAGCATCTCTAAAGGCAATAACATCATCTATTTTTAAAGTGGTTGCGTCTACGATTTTGGTAATTATGAGATCCCCTTTACGAATTTCAGTTTCCATGGATCCTGATAATACCATAAAAGGTTTAAAACCAAATATATTAGGTACTTTATCTTTATCTTTTTTCGCTTGTGACATAATACTTAAATTCATAAAAAGCATAGGAATTAGTATTACACAAGCTATGATAAATAACCAATTGCTTATTGATTTGTACCATTTACCCTTTTTCATTTCTTTCACCACTTTCGCTTTTGGTTTGTCTTTTAATACGGTTACTTTTATTTAGTCAAGGTTAATTTTAAAACTTCTTCACTATTTTCATTATTTGTTAATAACGTTATTCCATGAGATTCCTTTAATAGTTCAGCTACTTCAGATAATATGATAGCTTCTTCATTTACACACATAACATTAATAGCAGTTGGTGCTTCATAACTAGTCGCAGGACATTTTGTACATTGAAGAGTATATCCGTCTTCATCGTTACCTCCTGTAGGCATCCATTCGTGATCACAAACTTCTTCTGGAGGGGTTGTTTCTTCTACAACCTCATCATCACTAACAGATGGTGCTTCATAACTAGTCGCAGGACATTTTGTACATTGAAGAGTATATCCGTCTAGAGCGTTACCACTTACGCGTTGCCAATCGTGATCACAAACTTCCACTGGCGGTTTTTCTTTTTGGACAACGTCTTCATATGAATCTCCGCATTCACATGTATAAGTATTGATTATTTCTGTATCTGTTTCTCTTGTATTTGTGAGTACATGATTATGTTCATGTGGTGGTTTGTCTTTTTGAACAACCTCTTCATATGAATCTCCGCATTCACATGTATAAGTTTTGATTATTTCTGTATCTGTTTCTCTTGTATTTGTGAGTACATGATTATGTTCAT
>CANPIX010000032.1 GCA_947574215.1 uncultured Mycoplasmatota bacterium
AACCAGGAGGTCGTGTGAGCGGCGCAGGGGTTCGAATCCCTTTTCCTCCGCCATTTAATTTTTATATATCGCGGGATGGAGCAGTTCGGTAGCTCGTCGGGCTCATAACCCGAAGGTCGTAGGTTCAAATCCTTCTCCCGCAACCAAATTGGTCCCGTAGTGTAGCGGTCTATCACGTCTGCCTGTCACGCAGAAGATCGAGGGTTCAAATCCCTTCGGGACCGCCATTTTTTTTGGCTCCATAGCTCAGTCGGTAGAGCAGAGGACTGAAAATCCTTGTGTCACTGGTTCAATTCCCGTTGGAGCCACCATTGACGAATCTGTTCGAAACTATTCGAATTTTTAGATATAGAATCAATCGAAAGATTGGTTTTTTTCTGTTTTTGGAAAGAAATCATAGGAAAGGCTGGTGTCTATGATTAATGTAATCAAAAAAGAAATTGATATGAAGGAATCTTTAAAGAAACGATTAGAGATAATATGTGATTTTTGTAATACTACTCCAACTATTATAAATGGTAGTATAAGAAAGATTGATAAGACTAATTTAAACTATATTGAACCTCATAGAATTATTATCAATAATGTAATGCTTGTAAGATTATTATAGAACTTGGAGATAAGAAATACTGGGAATACAAAAACTATAGATTTCAAAAAGAAAATGACAAATGTATTTAAACAACAAATCATTGATTAGAAACTATATTACCTACTTTTAAAATATGAAACTTCTCCACATCTTCATATTGTTGGTGTTCCTACTAAAATTGGTGGCAAAAATGGTATGAAAAAACAAGTTGGTAAAAGTGATGTATTTACCAAAGAATCTCTTCGTAAACTTCAAGATAAAATGAGAATGCTTTGTATTGAATCATTTAATAAAGAGTATAATCTTACCAACTCATTAAAAGGCAAGAAAAAAGGCAGAAATCGAGATTATCATATAACCGAAATGGATGACTATATGGTGATGAAAGAGCATCTAGAAAAAAATCAAGAAAGATTAGAAGCAATGTGTAAATTCAAAGGTTATGAAATATATGATTATTATGAAGATGCAAGAATAAGAGCAAAAACTGGAAATAAAAGACCAGAATTTGAAAGAATGTTAGATGATATAAGAAATAAAAAGATAAATACAATCGTTATTTTAAAACTAGATAGATTAACTCGTTCAGCTCGTGATTGGGAATCTATTATTACATTTTTAAATGAAAATGAGTGTTTACCTAGATTGCACAAATTATGAAAACAATATACAAATCTTTATGTTCTACATTTTACGTGTTATAATAAAGTTGTTAGGAGAGATATTATGGGAAATTTTCCTAAAATCAATAGTATTGTTCATAGTTCTTGTATTTTAATACGTGGAAATCAAAGAATTTTATATTATGAAATAAATGAAGGAAAAAAAGATGCAATTGGTGTTCGAGTATCATTGCCAGAGTTTGGTAGACCTAAAATATCTTCAGAAATTATTGATAATAGCAATGTTTTTATAAATGGCTTTAAGATTGTTCAAACATCAAACAATGAATATGCATATATAAGACAATCTGATTCTCTATTATTACCTTTTAGATATGATGTGGCAAGTGATTTTAATGAATATGGATTTGCAATGGTAGGTAAAGATGGAAGTGTATCTTGGATAGATACAAGTTTCAGATATCTAAATCTTCAGGGAGATATGATTGAAGAAGAATTAGAAAAAAGATATGCTAAATTCAGAGGATGGCAGGGGGTTAGTAGTTTTAGTAAAGGAAGTATTCCTTTGTCTCGAGTTTATGATGATAGAAATACTCATGGAAAAGTATCTTATTTTGGAATCAATGGAAAATTTAAAGAATTTTATCAATACAATGGTGAAATAGATGATTCTTTTTCAATAATGAGTTTTAACCAAGGTACTAATTTTGATGAAAACAATCGTGCAATCGCTGACGGGAATATGTTATTTGCAAAAGGTTATTATTCATCTTATGATGATTTGATAAAAATTTGTGAACAAAAAGGATTTATAACTGCTATAAGCAAAGATGCCGATAAATGTTTTGATAAAGAAACAGGGAGAGTATTAATAAAATTAAAGCCAAATAATAATTAAATTAGAATAAAGTGATATTGCTACTTTTGTTCATTTTTTGTTAAACTATATTTAGCAATTGATTCTTATATCTAAAATGGCTACCTGGAAATTAGTACTGGCAAATTTAAGTATTGGTTAGGAACAACAATTTATATGAAATACCTTTTTGTATCAAATAATATGCTTAAAAAATTGTTGAATGGACTTTATAATTGTAGCAGAAATAGGCACGTTTGAATTTTTTTAAAGAAAAGTGATAAAACGTGAAAAAATTTAAAAGAAATTGATAACAGATTCCTATCAAAAAATTTGAACAATGTGTTATAATTATAAAAGGAAGAAGGAGATAGTATGAAAAAGAAAATGATTATGGTATTGGTTTGCTTATTGTTATTGCCTATTCATGTGTCTGCGGATAAGATAGATTTAAAGTCTTACAATTCTAAAAATTTAGAAGAGACTTTAAAAGAAGAGAATATTTCTGCTGACTTAAGCAATTATAAAGAAAATGATAAACAAATTCCTATTTATATGTTTAGAGGAAAAGGGTGTAGTCATTGCCAAGAATTTCTAAATTATGTAGCAAATACTTTGGTGAGCAAATATGGAGATAAATTTAGACTGGTTTCTTTTGAAGCTTGGAATGATGTAAATAATTCGAAATTATTAAACTCTGTAGCTGATTTTTTAGGAGATCAAGCAGGAGGAGTACCTTATATTGTTATAGGAGATAAAACTTTTTTAGGTTATGGTTCTTCTATGAATTCAGAAATAGAATCTGCAATTACAACGTTGTATAATAGTAAAAAACGTTACGATGTTTTTACAGAAATGAATAAAAAAGAGAAATCTGATATGAGCAATTTAGCGGTTATTGTTTGTAATTTTTTGATTACAACAGTGGGAGTAATTTTAGTTATCGTTCATAACAATTTTGTAAAGAAACAATTATTAGAAGAGTTAGAAAAGAAAGCGCCAATAAAGAAAGAAACAACAAAGAAAAAAACTAAAAAATAAAAGTTACCGAAACTACTATTAAAACATAAATTAATTTAATAGTAGTTTTTTATTTACAAAATTTTAGGAATATTGTAGAATTGATTTTGGTTTTATGAAAGGGAAGTGAAAAAAATGAAAAAGACAAAAATTATTTGTAGCATTGGACCAGCGAGTAATGAAGTAGAAGTCATGGAAAAAATGGTAAGAGCAGGTATGAATGTTGCTCGTATTAATTTTTCGCATGCAACTGTTGCGGAAAGAGAAAAATGTGTAACTTCGGTAAAAGAGGTTCGTAAGAAAACAGGAGCGAATGTGGCTATTTTGTATGATTCAAAAGGACCAGAATTTCGTAGTGGTATGCTAGAAAATGATGAAATTCAGTTAGTAGAAGGAAAAACCATTCGTGTAGTTAAAGAAAATGTTTTAGGAAACCAAGAAAGATTTAGTGTAAATCATCCGAGTGCTTTAGATTCTTTAAATGTAGGAAATGTTATTTTGCTTGAAAATGGTCTTATGAAAATTGAAGTTGTATCTATTGAAGAAGATGGCGTGACTTGTAAAATTATAAATGGCGGAGTACTTGGAAATAAAAAAAGTTTAAGTGTTCCAGATTGTTTACTTGATATGCCTTATGTAAGCGAACAGGATCGAGAAGATATTATTTATGCTTGTAAACATGATGGAGATATTTTAGCTATATCTTTTGTATCAAATAAAGAGAATGTTTTAGAAGTTCGTGAAATATTAAAAGAACAAGGAAGAGAAAATATGCCCATTATTTGTAAAATTGAAAATGGAATGGGAATTAAAAATTTAGACGAGATTTTAGAAGTATCAGAAGGAATTATGGTGGCACGTGGAGATTTAGGAACGGAAACCCAAATGGAAACACTTCCAATAGTTCAAAAAGAAATGATTAAACGTTGTCGCGAACAAGGCAAAATTTGTATAGTGGCTACTGAAATGTTAGAATCTATGAAAAAAAATGCACGTCCAACTAGAGCCGAAATTAGCGATGTAGCTAACGCTGTGTTGGATGGAACAGATGCTGTAATGTTGTCTGGGGAATCTACTGTTGGTCATTATCCAGTAGAAACTGTAGAATTTATGGCAAGAATTTGTGAAGAAACAGAAAAATCAATGTCTTTTGAACATTTATTTAAATATAAAAAGGAATATGGAATTACGCAAACAATAGCTAGTAGTGTTGTGGAAAGTGCTAATCTTTTAAATGCAAAAGCAATTGTTGCTGCAACGGTTAGTGGATTTACAGCGCGAAAAATTAGTAATTTAAAACCAAATTGTATTGTTGTTGCCGCTTGTCCAAATGAAGAAATTGAAAGAAGATTGGCATTAAACTGGGGAGTTTATCCTGTACACGTACCGATCTTAAATTCTGTAGATGAAGTTTTAGATGCTAGTGTAAAAGCAACAAAAGAATTTTTAAATCTTTCCGAAAAAGATATTGTGGTAATTACTGGAGGATTTCCAACAGGAATTACTAAGACGACGAATTTAATGAAAATTGAAGAAATTTAGATAAGTTAAGTTTCTTTTTTATTTGCTATTTTATTTTGCATTGGGTATACTATATATAGAATAAGAAGGTGCTACTATGGCGAAAATTCAAGATATTTTTGCAAGAGAAATACTTGATTCAAGAGGGAATCCTACTATTGAAGTAGAAATGACTTTGGATAATGCTATATCCGTAACGGCCTCTATACCAAGTGGTGCTTCAACTGGAAGTAGAGAAGCTTTAGAATTAAGAGATCGAGATACAACTCGTTACCATGGGAAAGGTGTTTTGGCAGCGGTTATAAACGTAAATAAGATTATTAGTCCAAAACTTATTGGTAAAGAATTGGATCAGGCTGAAATTGATCGTTTTTTAATAGAACTTGATGGAACTCCTAATAAAAGTCGTTTGGGGGCTAATGCCATTTTAGGAGTATCTTTAGCCACTTTAAAAGCTTTAGCAAAAACCAACAAAAAGGAGCTTTATGAATACGTTTTGGCGGGAAAGGTATCTCTTCCTATTCCTTTTATTAATATTATTAATGGTGGATGTCACGCTTCTAATAATTTAGATATTCAAGAATTTATGATTGTCCCTATGCAGAAAAGTTTTAAAGAGAAAATTCGTTGTGCTTCTGAAATATTTATGACTTTAAAAGCGATATTGAAAAAAAATAATTTAAATACCTCTGTTGGTGATGAGGGCGGATTTGCTCCTGATTTGGCTTATAATAGTGTTGCTCTTGATTATATAGTGGAAGCCATAAAGGAAAGTAGTTATATTCCTGGAAAAGATGTTTTCATTGCTCTTGATGTTGCAGCCAGTGAAATTTATGATAATGAAAGTAAAACGTATCAATTGGATCGTAAAAAAGTATCTAAGGAAGAACTTACAAAATATTATTTGGCGTTAGTAAAACGCTATCCAATTATTAGTATAGAAGATCCATATTTTGAAGATGATTTTGAAAGTCTTTCTAAGCTTACAAAATTAATCGGTAAAAAAGTGATGATTGTAGGGGACGACTATTTTGTAACCAATACAAAATATTTAAATTACGCTATAGAGAATAAAAGTGGTAATGCTATTCTTTTAAAAGCAAATCAAGTTGGTACGATTTCGGAAATGATAAAGACTATTGCTTGTGCCAAAAAAAATAATTACAAAACTATTATTTCCCATCGAAGCGGGGAAACTTTAGATACATTCATAGCGGATTTAGCGGTAGGACTTAATTTACATTTTATTAAAAGTGGCTCTATGTCTAGAGGAGAAAGAATTGCCAAATACAATCGGCTTCTTAAGATTGAGGAAGATTTAAAAATAAAAAGCAACAAACACAAATCTTCTCTATAAATAAAAAAGTTTGGAATTATACTTCTCAAAAAAATTGTTTTTCTTATTTGAGTTTGCTATAATACTCTTACAGGTGATAAAAAGATGAAAAAAGAAAAAAGAAATAAATACGCTACTGAGGAACAAATGGAAATTAAAAGATTTGTTTTTGTTTTGTTAGGTCTTCTATTAATTATTGTTGGAATTTATTTTTTTACAAGAGCGTTTGTAACCAAAGACTTGTTTAAAAATAACAATGAAATTTCTTATGTAGAAGGAAAAATAAATTATGATGCAGTTGTGGTAGGAACAATGCTTAATCGACCTTATAAAGAATATTATGTAATTGCTTACTCCAACGAAAATAACAACTCTAGTTATTACAATACGGTTGTTTCAAAATATACTCAAAAAACGAAAAAAGAAAAGATTTATTATTTGGATTTGGATAACTTGTTGAATCAAAGATATGTTGCCAAAGAAAAGGAAGAAGTTTCAAAAACATTTACGGATCGTAAGAATTTAAAATTAGGGGATATTACGTTATTGAAAGTAAAAAATGGAAAAGTAGAGAAATATATAACTACAATAGAAGAGATTAAAAAAGAATTTGACGTTTAAGAAATAAAAAAAGTGAATCTGAATATAAGATTTATTTTTTTTGTCAATTTTAACATAAAAATGTTTTTTTCTATATAATAAAGCTTAAAAAATATGTTATTATTAAGAAAGTAGAGGGTGATAAAATGCATGACTTAAATGAAAAAAAAATGGGTTTTAATTTAAAGGAAGTCATTGCAATTATAATCATAACCGCAGTAGTAACGAGTTTAACAACAGGGGTAATTATATACAATCAAAATAAATTGACAAAAAATATAACGTATCATGATTTAAATCAGGATAAAGCTTTGCAAGAATTTTTGAGAGTTTACGCTTCTTTGATTGATGAATATTATGAAGAAGTAAATAAAACCGCTTTATTGGAGAGCGCTATTAGTGCAATGCTAGATTATTTAGGAGAAGATTATTCTACGTACATGAGTCAAGATGAAACTAAAGCGCTTGCAGAAAGACTACTTGGTGAATACAAAGGAATTGGGATAACTATTGATAAAGAGAATACCATTGTTGATTTGTTTAAAGATAGTCCTGCTAAAGAAGCGGGTCTTTTAGAAGGAGACCAGATTATTGCCATTAACGGAGAAGTTCTTGTAAAAAATGATACAGAAAACTCAATCACTAATATTCTTTCGGAGAAAAATATTGGTGATAAAATAACGATTACGGTAAATCGTCAAGAGGAAAATTTAAATTTTGTAGTCACAGTAAAAAAGTTGTATATTCCTGCAATTGATTATTACATAATAGAAAATCATATTGGTTATTTGGCTTTATCTACCTTTTCAGGGACTTTAAAAGAACAGGTTCGAGTAGCTTTAGAGGAAATGGAAAAAAAAGGCATTACTTCTTTGATTTTAGATGTAAGAAATAATACAGGTGGTTATTTATCTTCAGCGAAGGATGTTGCTAGTTTATTTTTGGAGAAAGGTAAACTTATTTATTCCTTGGAAGAAAAAAATGGTATCACAGAATATAAAGATGAAACTGATGAAAAGAGAAATTATAAAATTGTTGTTTTATTTAATGAAGGAAGTGCATCAGCATCCGAAGTGTTGATTTCTGCTTTAAAGGAAAGCTATGGGGCTATTACAGTGGGCACAAAAAGTTATGGAAAAGGAAAAGTACAACAAACTCATTCTTTAGAAGACGGTAGTATGGTGAAATACACTTCTGCCAAATGGCTTACGCCAACCGGAAATTGCATAGATAAAATAGGTATTACTCCAGATTTTTATGTGGAAAATGCCATGGATTCAAACCAAGATAACCAATTACAAAAAGCAATAGAAATTGCAAGATAAAGCGACTTATGTAAAAGCCGTTTTTTCTTGCATTGTTTTTTTATATAGAATAAGGTATAATTTTCTTGAAAGTGAGAAAAGTATGGATAATATAAAAGTAGGAGATAATCTTACTATACATTGTTATAAACATAATGGTATTCTCCATAGAGTTTGTGAAGACACAAAAGTTTTAGAAATCACGGATGAGTTGCTTATTTGTGCTAATGATAAAACAAAAATTACGGAAAGTGATGGAAGAAGTTATCATACAAATGAAATGGCTATTTTAATTTTTTATAAAAAAAATTGGTTTAATGTGATTGCTCAATTAAAAGAGCAAGGTCTATTTTATTATTGTAATGTTGCTTCTCCTTATGTCATAGATAATTATATATTAAAATATATTGATTATGATTTGGATTTAAGAGTCTTTCCTGATGGAGGATTTCGAATATTAGATCGAAATGAATACAAATACCATAAACGAATTATGCATTATAGTAATGATTTGGATTTAATAATAAGAGATGAATTACAAAAATTAATTTCAATAAAAAAAGCAGAAAAGTTCCCTTTTGATAAGGAAAAAATTCGTCTTTATTACGAAAAATTTGTAAATTTACAAAAAAATGCTAGAAATTAGCATTTTTTTGTTGCAATCACATAGAATATAGAGTAAAATGTAAAACGTGCTGAGGATTAAATCAGTACAAAAAAATGCCAAATTCAGTGCATTTTACAATAAAAAATGTAGTAAAAATGTAAATTGTCGAAAAAAGTTAAAAAAGTGTTGACATTAAAAAAAGGATTTGGTATATTACTAGTGCGCAAACAAAAAAAGCGCTGGAAAATGATCTTTGAAAACTAAGTAAAAAAGTCAATTTTGAGTAGCTTAGATTAAAC
>CANPIX010000033.1 GCA_947574215.1 uncultured Mycoplasmatota bacterium
CAGGAATCTATGATATGAGTGGAGGGGCCTGGGAATATGTGATGGGAGTTATGTTGAATGCAAATAATACTACACCACTAAGTGGAATAACATCAATCGAAAGAAAATATTATGATACATACCAATATAGTACCAGTTACGTAACCTACAATCGAAGAATCTTAGGGGATGCAACAGGAGAGATGGGACCATTTTCGAATGCCAAGTATGGAAGTCAAACTAGACAAATCAGTTCTTGGTATAAAGATGAAGCATGGTTTTTGAATTCTTCAGCTCCTTGGTCTAGGCGTAGTGGCGATTACACGCTTGGTATGAGCAGTGGTATTTTTAGTTATGCTAACAGTAATGGAAGTTTAGATATAGGCTATGGCTTTCGAACAGTTTTGGCCATATGATAAATTTAAAAGAGATGATTTGTATAAAAAGTAGAAAAATAAAATTGTTTACCAATTGAAATGGGAACAATTTTTTCTTTTCTAAAAGATAATGCTGTTGAAATGATTTATCTAACTTGTAATCTATTTCATATTTTGTTAAACTAATAATAGTATAAGAGGTGTAATATGGATGATAAAACAAGTCTTTTTGATATTACTTTGTTTAAGCAAGCGCAAATAGAGTATACCATTAAAGAAGTATATCAATCACTTATGGAAAGAGGCTATGACCCAGTAAATCAAATCGTTGGGTATTTAATTTCTGGTGATCCTGGTTATATTTCTAGCCATAATGATGCAAGAAGAAAAATTCTAGAATTGGATCGGGAAGTTATAGTGGCTTTCTTATTAGAGCAATATTTAAAATGAGATTTTTAGGATTAGATTTAGGTACAAAAACCTTAGGACTTGCTGTAAGTGATAAAACAAATACGATTGCTACACCTTATCAAACGCTTCATTTTGAAGCTTATGAAGAGTTAATTGAAATCCTAAAAAAAATAGTTCTTGAAAAAGAAATAGGAGGTTTCGTTTTAGGATACCCTAAAAATATGAATAATTCTTTAGGGCCAGCGGTAGAAAGAACCAATTTATTTAAAGAAAGTTTAGAAGAGAATTTTGACTTGCCAATTTTTCTCATAGATGAACGTTTATCAACTGTAGAAGCCGAAAATCTATTAATATCGATGGATACAAAAAGAAAGAAAAGAAAGAAAATTATTGATAGTTACGCAGCAGCTATCATTTTGGATACATTTTTGAAAAGAAAGTAGGGAATAAATGTGGATACAAAAAATAGTATTTTTACAGCAAAAGATGGAAATGGAAAAAATACGACGTATGAAATTATTTTTAAATTTGATTCCGAAGAAACCAAAAAAAGTTATGTAGTTTATACAGACAATATAAAAGAAAAAGGTCGTTTGCGTGTGTTTGCAAATATTTATGATCCAACAGGAAGAAGTAGAGAATTGTTGCCTATTGAAACAGAAGAAGAATGGAATACAATTGAAGCATTTTTAACTAAATTAGAGGATGAAGTGAAATGAAAAAAAGAAGATTAAAGAAAAAATGGATTGTTTTGTTACTATCTATCATTATTTTTCTAATGATGGGGCTTGGTTTGTATGGTTTTTCATTACAAAGTGTCAGTAAAGCAAATGAGCCTATTTCCTTTACGATTCAAAGTGGAACAAGTAAGGCGAAGATTGTAAGTGATTTAAAAACAGCGGGATTAATTCGAAGCAAAACAGCTGTACTTTTGTATTTATTCTTAAATAAAGATACGAATTTGCAAGCTGGAAAATATGAATTGAATCGAAATATGAACGTATCTACTTTATTAAAAACGCTAGAAAAAGGGAACACTACGTCTAGTGCGGTTCGACTTACTTTTGTAGAAGGAAAAAATATGAATGATTATGTTCGTTTAATTAGTGAAAATTTTTCTTTTACGGAAAATGAAATAAAAGAAGTTTTGGCCTCAAGAGATTTTGTGCAAGAATTGGTAGAAAAATATGATTTTTTGACAGAAGAAGTTTTAAATGGTAATATTTATTATGCACTGGAAGGTTATCTATTTCCAGATACATATGAATTTGGAGCCAATGCAAGTATTAAAGATATTTTAATTAAAATTTTAGATAACACAAAAGTGAAATTAGAAAGTTTGGACTTAAAAGATAATGAGTATACAATTCATGAAATTTTAACGATGGCTTCTATAGTAGAACTTGAAGCGGTAAATAAAGATGATCGCGCACGTGTAGCTCAAGTTATCTATAAAAGATTAAATATGGGTAAAGGACTAGGAATGGATGTTACAACCTATTATGCCGTTAAAAAGACTTTAGGAGAAACTTTAACTATGAGTGATTTACGAACCGTGAATCCTTACAATACAAGTGAATCCAACGGAAGTATGGCTGGAAAATTGCCAGTTGGACCTATATGCAATCCTTCTTTAATGAGCATAAATGCAGTTTTAAATCCAAGCGATACGAATTATATATATTTTTATGCCAATATAAAGACACATGAAGTATTTTTTGCTAATACTTATGAAGAATTTATTGCCATACAAAGAGAAGTAGGATGAGGAAATGAAACAATATATTTTGGAAATGGAACAATACGCAAAAGAAAAAAATGTTCCTATTATTGAAAAAGAGTCAATCGCTTATATTATGAAATACATTAAAGCAAATAACGTAAAAAATATTTTAGAAATTGGAAGTGCTATTGGGTATTCGGCTATTTTAATGGCATCTGCAAGTAAAGAAGTTAAGGTTACTACCATTGAGCGTGATGAAATTCGTTATATGGAATGTTTAAAAAATGTTAAAAAATGTGGTTTTGATAAAGAAGTAAACGTAGTTTTTCAGGATGCTTTGGAAGTGAATTTAACAGGAGTTACTTACGATTTAATCTTTATCGATGCGGCCAAAGGGCAATACAAAAAATTTTTTGAAAAATTTAAGTATTTTTTATCTTCTAATGGAGTAATTATCACCGATAATTTGAAATTTCATGGGTATGTCGGAAAAAAAGAAACTATTGATAGCAAAAATTTAAGAGGAATTGTAGATAAGATTGAAAGTTATGTTGAATTTTTAAAAACAAATGAAGAATTTGACACAGAATTTATTGATATCGGTGATGGCATTAGTGTAAGTAGAAGAAAAAATGAAAACAAATAAGTATTTGATTGTAGTTACAAGTAATGATTTATTAGAAATGAAAGTTAAGAATACTAACTTTCTTTTTCCTATGAAAGGGTATTGTGTTGGCTTTTCTAAAACTTTTTTACTATCTGAAATAAATGTTTCAAATGCCTATTTGTATATCAATCGAATTTTAGATAAGGAAAGTATTTTAGAATTAAAAAAAGAACTTTCTAATTTAAATAAAAATATAATCGGTTTATGTTTTACAGATTTAGGGATTCTTTCACTTGTAAAAGAGCTTGAGTTATCTTTAAAACTTATTTATATGCAACATCATTGTACAACAAATGCAACTTCTATTAACTATTATTTGGATTATATGGATAGTGTTTTAATAAGTACAGATATTACCAAAGAAGAAATCATGTTTATTTTAGATCATTCAAAAAAACCTTTAGTGGTACCTTATTTTAGTTTGGTAGATGTTATGTATTCGAGAAGAACATTGCTTACCAATTACAATCAACATTTTGGTTATGAAAATGAAAACGAAGCAATTTTACATGAAGAAATTTCGAATCAAGAATTTATGGCTTTAGAGAATGAATATGGAACGGTTTTGTATACCAAAAAATTTGTGGATTATCGAGAGATCAATCATGAAAATATTTTATTTCGATTTATCAATCCTTTTGGATTAACAAAAGAAAAATTAGAATCCCTTTTAAAAGGAGAAGAAGTAGAAGTTCTAAAATACACTGGATTTTTAAATCAGGAGACGTATTATCTTTTAAAGGAGGATAAGTAATGAAGGATATAGAATTGCTTGCTCCAGCAGGAGATTTAGAACGATTAAAAATTGCGTATCTTTATGGTGCGGATGCAGTTTATTGTGCAGGAAAAAAATATGGATTGCGTGCCAATGCGAATAATTTCACTTTAGAAGAACTAAAAGAAGCTGTAGAAGTTGCACATTCTTTTCATAAAAAAATTTATGTAACCGTTAATATTATTTTTCATGAAAAAGAAATAGCAGGAATTGATGAGTATTTACAAAATTTAGATGCAATAGGTGTAGATGCTGTTATTGCTAGTGATATTTTAGTAATCAAAAAAGTTCAAGAATTAGGATTAAATTTACAAGTACATGTTTCCACACAAGCAAGTATTTTAAACAGTGAGGCAGGCCTCTTTTATAAAAGTCTTGGAGCCACTCGTTTGGTTTTAGCAAGAGAAGCCAATTTAAAAGATATACAAGATATTAAAGCCAAAACAGGACTAGAGCTAGAATGTTTTATTCATGGTGCAATGTGTACAAGTTTTTCGGGGCGTTGTGTATTATCCAACTATTGTACCAATCGAGATGCTAATCGAGGAGGATGTGCTCAAATCTGCCGTTGGACTTTTACTCTAGATGATAAAAAAGACGTGTTTAGTATGACACCAAAAGATTTGAATTTAATAGAATATATTAAAGATATGATGCAAGTTGGAGTCAATTCCTTTAAAGTAGAAGGAAGAATGCGTGGTATCTATTACATTGCTACAGTTATTTTAACTTATCGAAAAATTATAGATCAAATAAAAGCGAATAATTTAAGAGAAAGTGATATAAACTATTATTTGGATATTTTAAATCGTTGTGCCAATCGAGAATCGACACCTCAGTTTGTAAATAAATTGCCTTCGAAAGATGAGCAGTATTTTTTAGGAAGGCAAGAATTATCCAATCAAGATTTTTTAGGAATCGTCTTATCTTACGATAAAGAAAAAGAAATAGTAATTTTAGAACAAAGAAATTATTTTAAAGTAGGAGATATTGTAGAGTTTTTTGGACCAGATTTAGAAACATTTTCTTATCAAATTGACGAAATTTGGAATGAAAACGATGAGCAAATTGAAATCGCAAATCATCCTAGAATGATCGTAAAATTAAAAATAAAAACGATACTTAAAAAGTATGATATGATGCGTATAAAAGTATTTGACAAACAAGACTATTTATAGTATTCTTAAGACTGAAAATTTTTAGAAGGTGAAATGAAAATGAATAAAATTGAAAATATAATGTTGACTGCGGATGGATATCTAGCTTTAGAGCAAGAATTGAATACATTAAAAACAGAAAAAAGACCTGAAGTTATTAAAGCTTTAAAAGAAGCAAGAGCTTTAGGAGATTTGTCTGAAAATTCTGATTACGATGCTGCAAGAAATGAGCAAGCCCAATTGGAAGCAAGAATTAAAGAGTTGGAATACAAATTAGAACATTGTACAATTGCAGATTCTGGTAAAAAAGATACCGTAAGTGTTGGAAGTACTATTACAATTGCCTACGATGATGGTGATACAGAAGAATACAAAATTGTTGGTTCTTTAGAAGCAGATCCATTTGAAAACAAAATTTCTAATGAAAGTCCTATTGGAAAAGCTATTATAGGACATAAAAAAGGGGAAGTGGTTGAAGTTGCTTCTCCAAATGGAAACTTTACAGTAACAATTACAAATATAGAATAAATTTTATAAAAAAGTACAGTTTTTTTAGATAAGAAATTGCTTTTTTTTTTGGTCTTAGGTATAATAAAATTTGTTAGAAAGAGGACGAGATGTAAATGAAAAAAAATGTAATCGTAAAAGAAATAAAAATTGAAGGAAAAGAATGGGATAAATGTTTAGATGATGCATTTAAGAAAAAAAATAAAGATGTTAAAATAGATGGGTTTCGTAAAGGATCAGCTCCTAAAAATATTTTTATAAAAAAATTTGGAATAGAATCTCTTTATATGGATGCTATTGATGGAGCGGTTGATAATGCTTATAAAAATCTTTTAGAAGATCTAAAAATCACTCCTGTTTGTGAACCTAAGTTAGATGTTAAAACCGTAAACGAAAAAGAATGTATACTTGAATTTACTTTTATAACAGCTCCTGAAGTGACTTTAGGGGAATATAAAAATTTAAATATAAAAAAAGAAACCGCAAAAGTTACAAAAGAAGAAATTGCAAAAGAGATTGAAAGTTTACAAAATAAATTTGCAGAAATAAAGGTTAAAGAAGCTGGAAGTAAAATTGAAGAAGGCGATACAGCAATTATTAATTTTAAAGGTGTAGTAGATGGTAAAGAATTAGAGGGCGGTACGGGAGAAAATTATCCTCTTGAAATTGGCTCTCACACATTTATCCCAGGATTTGAAGATGGTTTAATTGGTCTTCAAGTAAATGAGGAAAAAACTCTTAATTTAAAGTTTCCAGAAAATTACACAGAAGAACTAAAAAACAAAGATGTAACGTTTGAAGTTAAAATCAATGAAATTAAAACTAGAGTTCTTCCAGAAATAAACGAAGATTTTTATCTTGATTTAGGATATGAAGATGTAAAAACAAAAGAAGAACTAGAAAATAAAGTAAAAGAATCTATAGAAAGTCGCAAAAATGCAGAAATTGAGGATAAATATATAGAAGAATGTTTAGCAAAAGCTAGCGAAAATATGAAAATAGATATTAACGAAGAAATTTTGGATGATGAAATTCATCGCATGATTCATCAATTTGAAGAGCAATTAAAAATGCAAGGGTTAAATATTGAACAATATTACGAATTTAGTGGAATGAATCATGAAAAAATGCATGAACAAATGAAACCCGAAGCTACAAAAAGAATTAAATATCGTTATTTATTAGAAAAAGTTGCTGAAGTTGAAAAAATTGAAGTAAGTGAAAAAGAGGCTGAAAAACAAGCTGAAGAAATGGCTTCTAATTATGGAATTTCGAAAGAAGAACTTTTAAAAGCTTATGGTAGTTTAGAAGTAATTAAATATGATATAAAAATGCGTAATGCAATTGAAATTATAAAAGGAACAAAATAGTTCTTTTTTTTTGACAAAGAGTTCGGGGGGGGGGTTATAATAAAGATAATAGAAAAGAGGCATAGAAAATGAAAGAGAAAAAAATAAAAAAAGAAGTGATAC
>CANPIX010000034.1 GCA_947574215.1 uncultured Mycoplasmatota bacterium
AGGTTTTACTTTCGTCTTCTAGAATGACTGCATTGGCCCATCTTTTGTTTTCATAGTTATACCATTCTTCTTTTGTATTGGCTTTGGTTACTTTTCCTTGTTCATCGATTTCGACTGGTATTAGATTTTCTTTAAGTACTGGGTCTGCTCCTTTTAGAAGACTTTCTTTGTATTCATTACGAAAGTCTGGTATTTGACCTTTTAATACATTAAATTCTTTCTTTTCTTCATACAAGGCATACGTTCTATAGAAATAGATTCCTCCAAGTAATACGATTATTCCTAGAATACTTCCTATAATAATTCTTTTTTTGCTTTTTCCTTTTTGGTAAGTTTTGAACCTTTCTGGTTTACTTAATATACCCCCCCCCCAGATGGTTCTCTCTGGTTGGGAGGTCTCTTTTTTCTTTTTCTTTCATTTTTCCTCCTATTATTTATCTTTATTATAGTTTATTTTTGTTTCCTACACAATAAAAAAGTTATTCTTACTATGTAGAATAACAAATAATAAAATATTTTATGTTTTTAACAAGTTCTTTAAATTCTTAATTACTTTTTTTTCAATTCTTGAAATATAAGATTGACTAATTCCAAGCATTTCTGCTACTTCTTTTTGAGTATATTCTTCTGTATTATTAAGGCCATATCTTAGAATCATAATTTGTTTATCTCTTGGATCCAATTTATTAATTTCATTTGCTAACATTTTTTTATCCATGGAATTTTCAAATTCTTTAATTACAACATCTTCCTCAGTTCCTAAAATATCTTCTAAATGTAATTCATTTCCTTCCGAATCATAATTTAAAGCATCTTCAAATGAAATTTCTGTTTTTCGTCTTTTATTTTTTCGAAGAAACATTAAAATTTCATTTGCAATACATCGAGATGCATAAGTGGCCAATTTAATATTTTTATCTATTTTGTAAGTATTAATTCCTTTAATAAGTCCAATCGATCCTATACTTACCAAATCCTCAATGTCATACCCTGCGCTTTCATATTTTTTGGCTAAAAATACGACCAAACGAAGATTGTGTTCAATTAATTTGTCACGAGCGGTTTCGTCACCTTCTTTTAGGCGAATTAAAAGAGCTAATTCTTCTTCTTTTTCAAGAGGCGGTGGTAATTTATCCGTACTCCCTACAAAAAAACATTCTACGTACTTCGTTTTTAACCACAATAATAATTTTTTAATCATTTTATATCCTCCAATACTTTACTGTTTAATATACATTCTACTCCCTCTAATGAAAATTTTTTGTCGCTTATTCCGATTAAATAATTTTTATATTTTTTATTTTCAATTACAACATATAAAGGTTTAAAGCATTTTAATAAATTGTTATTTCCTAAACTGTGAAAAGGAATAAAATATATTTTTTCTTTTTGCTCATTTACAATTCCTTTTTGTATCAATAAAATGGGTTTATTTGTAATTGGATCTATTAATTTATTTCCTGTGTCTAAGAATCCATTCAATTGAATTTCTTTTTTATCTTTTAAAACTATTTCTATTTTGTAAATTAAATTATAATTTGTTTTCATTTTTTGAGATTGTCTATAATAAATATATAAAATCAAAGGGGAAATTAGAATTAAAAAGACAGCATTAATACTTATACCATTATTTATAAAAACAAGTCCTACATGTGTGTAAGAAAATTCTAAATTTAAGTAATACAGAAATCCTCCCAAAATAACACTTATCATATAAAAATAACCTAAATTATTTATTGTATACTTTACATTTTTGTAACCAAAAGTAATTAGTATCATTACTACGGCAATTATCAGTTTAAAAAGAAACAATAGAAAATTACCAACAGAAAAAAATAAAAAAAGTATCGATACGCTTCCAACTAAGGTTCCATACAAAATTTTCTTTAAAGAAACAGCTCTTTTTAATGTAACGCTTGTAGTTATTAACAAAAGAAAGTCCAAATAAAAATTTAAAAGTATAACCAAATCAATATAGACTTTCATAGCATCACCAAAAAAAGTATATAAAAAAACAACACCTAATTGTGTCGTTTTTTAGTCATTTTTTTAAAAACCATCATGATTTCTTAAAAATGGAGGAATATCGTATTCATTATCCATCTCTTCATCAAATCGACTTTGTCTTTTTTGTTCACGATTGTTGTATGAAGGTACTTCTTCTCTTGATTCTAAAGTATCTTTTTTAGCCCCATCAAATCCAGTAGCTATTACAGTCACAATTACTTCATCTGTCAAAACTGAATTTGGGATTGCTCCAAATATAATATTGATATCGTTGTTAGCGGCTGAACGAACCGTTTCTACAGCGTCTTCTATTTCAAATAAGGTTAAGGATTCACCACCCGTAATATTAATGATTGCATCCGTTGCCCCTTCAATAGTTGTTTCCAAAAGAGCGCTTGATACAGCTTGCTCAGCTGCTTCTACAGCACGATTTTCTCCAACACCCATACCAATTCCAATTAGAGCAGTACCAGAATTTTCCATAACGGTTTTCACATCTGCAAAATCAAGGTTGATAATTCCTGTTACAGCAATTAAATCTGAAATAGATTGCACACCTCGATGTAGAACGTTATCTACTTCTTTAAAAGCATCTTGGAAACTTGTGGTTTTATCGATAATATCTCTTAAACGATCATTAGGAATGATTATTAACGTATCTACATGTTTTCTAAGTTCTTCTACACCTACTAGAGCATGTTCCATTCTTCTTTTTCCTTCAAAACGAAATGGTTTTGTAACAATTCCAACGGTTAAGGCACCTAAATCTTGAGCAATTTCGGCAATGACAGGAGCTGCTCCTGTACCAGTTCCTCCCCCAAGACCGCAGGCAATAAAAACCATGTCCGCTCCACGAATGGCATTTTCAATTTCTGATTTACTTTCTAAAGCTGCTTCACGTCCTACTTCCGGATTTGATCCAGCACCTCTTCCACCAGTAATATTCTCCCCTATTTGGATTTTATGTTCCGCTTTGGAAGCGTCTAGAACTTGTTTATCAGTGTTTACAACGTAAAATTCTACACCTTGTACGCCTTCTTCAATCATTCGATTTACAGCATTACATCCGCCACCACCAGCACCAAAAACCTTAATTTTGGCAATCGGGTTTATTTTAAGTCCATTACTAATTCCTTCCATAATACACTCTCCTTAATTATCAAAAAAATAACCAAATAATTTTCCTAGTACTGAATTATCCGATATATTTAACTTCTTATGTTTTCCACTTAATTCTTCTAATTCTTCTAACGAAAATATAGAGAATTCTTTTCCACGCAACCTTAATTTACTATCATAATTTTTAATTATGCCCAGACAAGCAGAATATTTATTGTTTCTTACACCTATTTCATGCATGCGTGCTACTTTTGCATTTCTTCCAAACACACTTTCTAAAGTTAGTAGAAAATCAGCCATTTCACTTACGCCGCCCGATACTATTATATAATGAATTTCTTTTTTTGTTAAGTAATTAATTTGTTTTTTTGCCATATTTAAAATTTCTTCTAATCGGCTCATTACAATTTCACTCAACTCATATTGGTTAATAGAAATAGTTTCTCCTAACCTGTTTGTAACGGATGCTGTGCTACTTGCTTGCGCCATACGTTTATGTGCAAGACCTAAGTTTTCTTTCAACTTTCTAGCATCATTTTTCGTTACCTTATATATAAATGATATATCATTATCGATATTTTGTCCACCAATTTCGATGACAGAAGTATTGGTAAGAAGACCTTTGTTAAAAATAGATATTGTTGTTGTTCCATCTCCTATGTTGATTATGGCTCCAATTTGATTGTCCAATTTGTCTTTTCTTAAAGTATAATAATCACCCACAGAAGTAAGAGAAGTATCAATTACTTCAACTTCTATTTTAGAAAAACAATCAAGAATAGGTTCTATATTTTCTTTAGGAACTATAGTGATAATCGATTTTACTAAAAGTTTGTTTGCAATTTGATTCAAAGGATTGGTTACTATTTCTTCGTCATTTATTTTAAAGCCAGCAGGTACAATATCCACAACTTCATAATTTTCTGGAACTTGATTGTATATAGAAGCTTGCATAGCTCGAACAATATCGATCCCTTTTATTACTTTATCTTCACTAGTGATGGTTGTACTGCCATTATTAATTATAAATTGTGCTCCTTGACTAGGTACACTTACAATAGCTTTTCTAATTTTAAGTCCAAGTATATCTTCGGCTTTTTTTATAGCCTCTTTTAATGAGGGAATGAAAGCTTCCTTATTTATTACTAAGCCACTACGGATTCCTTTTGAGTCTGCTTCCGAAACTGCAAGAATATTTACTTTTGATTTTACTATTTCTGCAACAATAACTTTAATGACATCTGTACCAATATCAATCCCTGCTAAAATTTTTCTCATACAATCGGACTCCTATTTTATTTCTATTTATTATTATATAAAAATTAAAACTAAAACTCAATTCTTTTTTCTTTTAGATTTCAATTCTATAAGGTATTTGCAAAGAACCATTTCCACTTTTGTACTTTACAATGTTTTTTAAATAAAATACAGGACGAATGCCAAATGCATAGTCACTATGTTTAACTGGTGTCCAATGATAAAATTGTCCCGCTGAGGAAAGATACCAAACCGATGGTCCGTATTTTGTATCGTAGTTCAATTGTTCCGGCATTATGGTCCACTCATATCCCCCAGGTAAATTAAATAACCACGCATTTTCTCTATATATTGATCTAATTGTATAAATACTTTGGTTCCAATACTCTTTATTAATTGAAAATCCGTAATCACTAGGATACATTAATCCTATTTTTCCTAGATAAGAAATTGAGCCTTGGCTGTAGCCTTTTGTATTACTTCTTTCGGCTTGATAAAAAATATATGTAGAATAAGATTTATAATAATCGTATGCATTGGTTCCTTTTATTGCTCCTAAATACCATTTTGCAAGATCAATATATTGTTGGTATTCTTCTAAGCTGTTCCAATAAACTTTATTTAGTACATTTATATTTAAAGTACTATTTTCCCACCTATTTGTACCATTCTCATTCCAACGATAACCAAAACCATTTGGCCCATAATCGTTATTTAATAAAAATCCACTTTTACTTTCTGTATAGTAATATTCTTTAATCAATTTCACTCGATTTTCATATGCTCCGTTTTCACTGTTTTGAGTTGG
>CANPIX010000035.1 GCA_947574215.1 uncultured Mycoplasmatota bacterium
TAGCTAGTGGTTTTTTGTGACTTGCCCTTAGCAAGTCACACCCTTAAAAGTTAATTAAAAATACAAGACTTTCGTACTTGTATTTTTTATTTGTTTCTCTAATGCTTACCCCATGGATTTATTTCTTTTTATATAATCTTTAAAGCTTGTTCTGCTTTGTCAATGATGTTTTGCAAAAATTCCTATAATAGACTTACTCATAAAATATCTTCTCCTCTTTATACAAAACTACCATTATTTATTTCTTTTTCCTCCATTATAAAATTATAAAGTTCATTGTATTTATTAGCATTTTCTAAATGATAAAAATAAAGTTTATTCTTTACTATTGTCCAATCGTCTAAAGATTCAAGTAAAAAATTTATAAGTTCTTTTACATATTTCATTTTTAATGAATTGATTTCTTTTTCTTCTTCTAATTCTTGAATATATTTTTCGTAATCATCTGTAAATAATAAACTTAAATATATCTGTTCATAATATTCTTCCAATTTTTCGTTTTGAATCCATTTTAAAGCATTCTCTATATTATACATGTTCATCATTTTTTCTAAAATAGCATTGGCTTTTTGTTCATAAATGATTAAACTTTTCATAAATTCATCTAAACTTTTACGATTTTCACGAAACATGTCAGGTTTTAAATGACGTAAAATTTCTTTAGCTCTATATTTTAAATATTCATCTTCTAATTGATAATACTCTGCGTAATACTCTTTTACATATTTTTCTACTATTCCGTATTTTTGATAAGAATAAATATGATCGTCCACTTCATGGGAAAGTATCATTTTTTCAATTTCCTTACTTAAAATATTTTCATTATAAATATCAAATCCAATAGAAAAAGCAAAAGAAAAAATAAAAAGTAAAATATAAATTCCTACATTCCAAAAAAATCTTTTAAAGCCATTATCTTCACTATTTTTTTGCACTAATATAGGAATACTCAGATTATACTTTTGAAAAGCATTTATTAATATTTCTTTATTAGTTTCAGAATAAGGAAAAAAGTACAACGTAGATTTTGCGAATATGGAAATAATATTTTCTTCTATATATACCATTTCTATTTTTTTCCAAGGTTTCATTACAACTTTTCCACTTTCCTTAGTATCTATAATTCCTTCTTCTGAAAAACGGATTTCACCTTCTATCTCTTTAAACATAAATAAATAGTAAAAATAGCGAAAAAGAAAAACGGTATTAACACAAAAAAGAACAATTAGAAAACAAGCTAAAAACGTAGCAATATTATCTAAGGCAAAATTATATAAAGCATAAATAATAAAAAATTGAATAAAACACAGAATATAATTTGTAATACAAATTTGTAACATTGTTTTTGGCTTTTTTATCAAATTTTTCTTTATTCTCCATTTTTGCATAGAAAAACCCAAAGTTTTATTTATTGCTTTTCTTGTCTCTTTCTTACTTTCAAAAAAATAAAAAATTTTCATATCTTCCACTTACTTCCCTTAATTATTAAAAGTTCATGGTATTAATAATTTTTTTGGTAAAATACCAAGTTTACGCACCATAATATCATCAACTTGTTCCATTGTCTCTTCTATTGTACCATTATTATTTATAATTAAAGGTTTATAAGTTTCAATCATTTCTTTAGTAAAATCCTGTTCATCCGCTAGAAATCTTCTACACATTTCTGAATAATCACTATTTTTAGATTTCTTTTCTCTATCTAAAGATCTTTGCAAACGTAATCCTTTATCTAATTCAATATAAATAGGAATTAAGCAATCTTTAGAATAGAAATTTAAAAATTTTTGATAGCCATCCCATGTATTAAGAGTAAGATAATTAGATCTTGTTAAATCAATACTGCTTTTACTTGTTGCGTAAGACCAAATGCCATGTATAGTATTGTAATCTCTTCTCTCAATTAATTCATGATTTATATCCATAGTTTTCATATTTTCATCAGTTATAAAATCATATTCATTTCCATTTATTTCACCTGGTCTTGGTGGTCTTGTTGTTAATAAAAGGATGCGAATAATATCGTATACTAACAAAGTTTTTTTAAAAATAGTATCTTTTCCCGAACTACTTGGACCGATATAAAAAATAATTTTTCCATTCAACATAGTAAATACCTGCTTTCTTATTATTTCTAATCTACTCAATTTTACTTTTCTCTCTCAAGAGAATTAATTCTGACACAAATGATAACACACCTACTAATCATTTTAAAAAAAGAAGCTTATTTTGCTTCTTCTTGCGCTCTTGTTTCACGAATAACCGTTATTTTAATCGTTCCAGGATATTGCATTTCTGATTCAATCTTTTCTTTAATATCTCTAGCCATTTTATAACTTGTAGAATCATCGACATCTTCCGGTTTTACCATAACACGGATTTCACGACCAGCTTGCATAGCAAAAGCCTTATCAACTCCATCAAAAGAATTTCCAATATCTTCTAATTGTTCTAATCTCTTAATGTAATTTTCTAAAGAGTCATTTCTAGCTCCTGGTCTCGCCGCTGATAATGTATCAGCAATTTGAACTAAAACAGAAATAACACTTGTTTGTTTTTCATCTCCATGATGAGAAGCAATGGCATTACTTACAACTTCATTTTCATGATATTTCTTTGCAATATCTAAGCCAATTTCTACATGAGAACCTTCCATTTCAAAATCAATTGATTTTCCTATATCATGTAAAAGACCTGCTCGTTTTGCCAAAGTAACATTTTCACCCAACTCACCAGCCATAAGACCGGTTAAGTTGGCTACTTCAATAGAATGTTGCAAAGCATTCTGACCATAACTCGTTCTAAAATGCAATTTTCCAATCAAATGTACCAAATCAGCATCAACATTAGTAAGAGCAAGTTTGTATACCGCTTCTTGACCCATTTCTGTAATTTTATTATAAATATCTTTTTCTGTTTTATCATATACTTCTTCAATACGAGAAGGATGAATTCTTCCATCTTTGATCAATGTTTCAATTGTAATTTTGGCAATTTCACGACGAAGAGGATCAAAACTTGAAACAACTATAGTTTCTGGAGTATCATCAATAATTAAATCAACACCAGTTACTGATTCAATAGTCCGAATATTTCTTCCCTCTCGCCCAATTAATCGACCTTTCATCTCGTCATTTGGAAGTGTTATAGTGCTTACCGTTTGCTCACTTGCTACGTCTTCAGAATAACGCTGCATACTTGAAACAATTAAGTCTCTAGCTTTTTCATTTGCAACTAATTTAGCTTCACTTTCTTTTTCTTTAATGTAGTTGGTGATTTCTAAAGACATATCCTCTTCTACACGTTTCATAATTAATTCACGTGCTTTTTCACGAGAAAACTTAGAAATACTTTCTAGAGTCTGTAACTCCTCTTTCAACATTTCATCCATTTTGGCTTCTTTTTCTTGTAATTCTTTTTGCTTAGCAATTAAATTATTATCACGCTCATCAAGTAAAGAATCTCTTTTCTGTAGCATTTCTTCTCTTTTATCCAAATTGTTTTCTCTCTGCATTAAACGAGATTCTGAATCTTTCATCTCTTCTTTTTTTTGTTTTATTTCTTTTTCTACTTCTTGTTTCAAGCGGAAAGACTCCTCTTTTAATTCAAGAAGCGCATCTCTTTTATGTTTATCAGCATCTTTACGGGCATTTTCTAATAACTTTTCTGCTTTTGCTTCGGCTTTGCTTCCTTTAATAGCGTTTATAACTAAAATAGTAACAACACCTGTTATAATTCCAACAATCAAAGCTAAAATAATGGATAAAAAATTTAAATTCATAATATAACCTCCATTATTTTTTACAACTAATTCATTTATACAATAAATAAGTCTATACATATATTATAAAGTTTAAATAAAAAATTAGCAATAAAATTTTTTTGTTGATTTTTTATTTAAATTTGTTCTAATTTAATCTTGCCTTATAATCTTTATACTATAGTTAATTTTTCTCACTTGTATCTAAATTATAAATCTGTCTAATTTTCATTTCTTTTTTTCATCTTTATTTTCATATTGAGTTTTCCCTAAGTTCAACCATTAAAAATATTCTTTAGCTAAATTATAGGATATGTATAATTCCATTTTGTTGAAATAATTTACTCATTTCATCATTTATTCTTACCTTTTTCATAAAATTAGCTCTCCTTTTGATTTTTATTTTTGGCTTTCAACAGACCAAATTTATTATATCAAAAGGAGAGCTAATTTTTTTTACTCTTTTTTACAATAATAACCCATATTTTCGAGTTTTTGAACAAACAATTCTAACTTTGTATCATCTATTGTCTTAGAATTGCCTATCATTTTAGTATAATGCTTTCTTAAATTTTCTTCGTCTTTAGTTTCCTCTACATCAATATTCCCTTCTGTAAAAAGTTCCATTTTTCCAAATTGATTGTAATATCTTTCATTAGCAAATTTAAATACGTATTCTTGTTTTTGATTTCTAATATTTTCGTTTTTAAATTCAAAGTGATAATAAATATCTAGTAACGCAAATTGTAGATCTTGCTGTTTCCTAGAACATTTATATATTTCTTTAGTTTCTAGTTTATTTTTTACTGTATTGTGTTTCTTTTTTTCACTATAAAAAATTAAAAGGAAATCAATTATTAACACTAATATTATTAAAACAGTTAAAGCCACTATCAGTTTATTTTGTTTATTCAAAATAATACACCTTCTTTTTTAAACAATCTAATAATAACAAATTTTATCATTTTCATTTAAAGTTCCACCATTTGGACATAAGTAATCAGAACAGTCTCTAGGTTCATCATACCAATCACAACATGCATCATAAGCATATTCTTCACAACCACAAGAATAATCGTTATTTTCACAATCTTGAGTTGGTGTACATTCTCCATTTGTCGATTCGCAACCTGCATCCCATGACCAATGACAACAGTCGCCTCCACGTTTCACACATCTTTCACAACTATAAGACGTACATTTTTTGTCATAACACGTTTTAGGAATTTTAGTTGCTGGATAATTGTGAGCCACATAGAAAGATACACTAGATTGTAACCCATTGTTTC
>CANPIX010000036.1 GCA_947574215.1 uncultured Mycoplasmatota bacterium
CATATGTACATCCTTTTAATGCCTTTTTTAATTCATATTTTTTATTTTTTCTTCTTTTTAATTCTTCTTCTGAAAGACCTATATCATATAAATTTATTTTCGTAATTTCATCCAATCTTCTTTTTACGAAATCTGTCATTTTTTCCAAGGTATATGTTTTATCATTTTGTTCTACTTCTTGTTCTACTTTTTGTTCTTTCTTTTTTGCAACTGATCTCATAAAAAGCATCCCTGCTCCTAATAGCACAATTACAATTAAGATAAAATTAATTAGCATGTAAGGTCCTCCTCCTTTTTTAGGTTATATTCTCATTTGTAGCTCTTGTAATTTGTATACAATTTTTTCTGCCGCTTGCTTTACTTCTTTTACAAAAGTAGCATTTCGATCGATTTCATTTACTCTTCGAATTTTTAAAAATAAATCTGCAACATTTTCTTCGCTTGCTGCTTCAAAATACAATGTATTATATGGAATAACAGAAATATTTTTCTTTATCCCTGTATATCTCGAAATATTTTTTACACTATATTTTGAAAAACTATCAAAACGACCAATATTAAGTATAATTCCTTTTTGCTTTAATGGAGTATCTTCTTTACACATTAAATCATTAAAGTCATTAATCATATCCATTTTTTGTTCTACATTTACAATCGTTATATCCGATATTTTTAATACTTCTTTTGTTAAATCATCTTCTAGTCCTTTATCTAAATCCACAAATACTAAATCGTAAAACTTATTTGCATTACTAACAATGTCCTTATATTTCCCTTTTATTTTTAGGTATTCCTCTTGTGTTGGTCTGTTTTCTATTTCTCGATATCCATATAGCACTTCTAATCGATTTTTATAAATAACATGAGTATAATTTTGTATCGATTCTGGTGTCATTCGATTACTATATGCCATTTTAGCTAATCCTTCTATGCCGTTGTCAACTGCCATTGCTGGATTCTTTACTAGTTTTTTTAGTAATGCTTTATTTCTGTCTGCCGATCCAAAACATAATTCTAAGGTATTGTCATTATATTTGGTTGATATCATTAAAATTTTATAATTATGCTCTATTGCCATACTTGTCGCAATTGCTGCAAGTGATAATGTTTGTCCTGTTTGTTTTTTGGTATTACTCCAAAATGTTATGATTGGCATATATTACACTTCCTTCTCTAAAATTTTAAATGCTTTTTTTAATTCTACTTCTTCACTTTTTTCCAAAATATCTTGGGCAATATAGTATAACCCATCTCGATATAAACTACTTAATTTTCGTATTCCGATTTTTTCTACCCTCTGGTTTTCAAAAATAATATTTTGATCTCCATTATCAAAGGGAATATATACTCGAAACTCTTCATTCCATATTGCTTTTGTTCCTAATGAAACATAATTCAAATAATCGTCTTCTTCTTTTAAAATATCTTTTGAATATAAAATTTTCGTTAATTCCACTGGTTCTGTAAAATCATTGATAATTTCAATTCCTCTTTTTAAAGAATATAGATCAAAGGAAGTAACAAAGTAATTTCTTTTGGCCTTTTTCATATCGAACTTTTCAAAATTTTCATTACGATCAATATCAATTAAACAGTAGT
Organism: uncultured Mycoplasmatota bacterium; assembly: GCA_947574215.1. Lineage (GTDB taxonomy): Bacteria > Bacillota_I > Bacilli_A > RF39 > UBA660 > MGBC108787. Next base: position 1,600 of record CANPIX010000036.1, read on the forward strand.
CATATTCCATTTCTTTGTCTTCTGGAATACCTAAATATTTTTTTATTTCTTCGAAATTACTAAAACCTACTGAAACATCAATTTTTTCAAATTCAGTTACATATGCCTTTGTCGGATTAATTACTGGTACAATATATTTTGCTTTTTGCGTAACAGTATTGTCAATAACAAGAACCTTTTTTCCTGTTGTCACTAGCACTTTTGCTACATATATTATCAAATCTGTTTTATCATAGCTTCCAATAAAACCTATTGTTTCCATGTCTTATTTATCCTTCCTTCCTTTGTAATGCATGACAATTTAGTAAACTATTATATTCCTCCATTTAGAGAATCAATATATTCTTTTCTTGCTTCTTTTGATCTTGTAATTTCTTGTTCTACATTACTTTCTAAATTAGCTTTTGCATCTTCTCCTACTGCATTAATTTGTGAATTAATATCTTGTTCTCTTCTTATCATTAAACTAGAATATCTTGCTGCTAATTCTTGTCTTGCTTCTGCTACAATATTTGGATCTGAATTCATTAAATTAATTACTTCAGCTCTTGGAACAAATGTTGGTATTGCATTAGCTTGAATTCCTGGTTCTACATAAGTAGTTGCATACAATTTAGAACCTGGCATCATATAAGCTTCTACAATTGCATTACTCATCACTAGACTTTCTTGTTCATACATATCGATCCAAATGGTATCTTCTGTAATTTGTTTAATACGTTTCTTAGAAACCACAATATAATCTTGTCCATTTGGTAAGGTTAAACGAATATCAATATAATTATCTTGTTCTAAGTGTTGTGGCAATATAACCATATTATATTGTTGTTCTCTTAAATCTGCTGTTACTTTTGCATCAGATTCTTGTACCATGGATTTTGATAAAACAAGTCCTTTTGTTAAATCTAATTTTGCAATTGTATTTTCTGTAATATCTTCTTCTTTAATATAATCCGTTGGTATTACATCTTTTAAAGCACTTACTTTTTCAAGATCCGCTGATGTAATCTTGGTTCCTGATTTTATATCATTTTTTAGCACATAAGCTTGTTTTGTATTCGCCTGTGCTGTTTCTATTTGTTTTTTATAATTTGTTGCTTGCATAAAGAAAAATGCAATTCCTACACATCCTATTAGTAGTCCTACGATAATTCCTACTAACATTGAATTTCTTGCTTTTTTTTGCATTGGATTTGTTGCCATTTTAAATTCCTCCTTACATGGTTATGACAAAATAACACTATTTCTTTTATTTTATAACAACTTATCGTGAAACACAACAGTTTCAAAATAGTTGTCATGTAAAAATCATCCGTCTGTAACATTTTTGTAATATTTTCTTATCTTCTTTTTCTCTACTTTCCCTAAGTTACTTCTTTTATTGTCCCATTATATATTTCTCTATTGCCTGCGCTACTCCATCATGGTCATTGTCATTAACAATCACATTTCCTATTTGATTTGCGGAAAGCATCGAATTTCCCATAGCAACTCCTAAACCTGCTTTTTCCACCATTTCTTTATCATTTGCATTATCGCCAATGGCTACAACTTCGTCAGGTTTTATATTTAGTTTTTGTATCAAATATTCAATAGCGGACCATTTATTGGTATTCTTTTTTGCAATTTCCGTATAGTAATATTCTACTGGCACTTCTTCGGTTCCATCTTTTATCATCTTTCTTGACATGTGTTCTACTTCTAAAATATCAATTTTCGGTATTACTTTTAACTTTTTAATAATACTATCAAAAATAATTTTATCATTATCGCAAATGGTCATTTTTAAAATTGGTATATTCTCTTTTTGTTGAATGTATTCATAAAGATGTGGTATTACATTAATGTTCGTTCTTTTTTCCATTGGTTTTTTACTATTTTCTTTATCATAAAAAAGAGTATTATAATTTAATGATTTTGTTAATACTTCGTTCATGGTATACAAATTATAATAAATACTATTTTCTTCACAGATTTTCATAATATTTAGTACTTTTTCTTTTTCCATAAACGCATCGTATAAAACTTCTTCGTTTTGTAAATCATAAATTAAAGTACCATTGCCACAAATTGTATAACGATCCACACCAACTTCATTTGCAATACTTTTTACTGCTTGTGGCATTCTTCCGAGAAGCAATTACAACATAAATACCTTGGTTTATTGCTTTTTTTATTGCCTCTTTGTTTTTAGGACTTATTTCACCATAAGAATTTAACAAAGTTCCATCTAAGTCAATGGCAATTAATTTGTACATGCTTTTCCCCTTCTTTCGTAGTTTTTCAATTTATTATACAAAAAAAAAACAAACTTTACAACAAAAAACACAATATTTTCACACATTTTGCACATGAAATAATTTCCAGTTTATTTTTGTATTTATTGCACATTCTATATAGCGAAGAAGCAAGAATGTTTTTTCAAAAATGTAAAATATCTTTTGCAGGAGGTGAAACAACAATGGCATCAAACAATAGTAATATAAAAGCTGTTCCAGAAGCTATGAACGCTTTAGAAAAATTCAAATATGAAGTAGCTAGCGAAGTAGGTGTTACTTTAAAAGATGGTTACAACGGAAATATTTCAGCTAAAGACGCTGGAAAAATCGGTGGTAACATGGTAAGAAAAATGATTCAACAAGCTGAAAACAACATGATTGGTAGATAGTTTTTAATTAAACTAGATTATCTTAAAATAAGGTAGGAATGTATTTTTTGTTTTTTTACGTATATCATACATAAAAAGGCAGGAAATGTATTCCTGCCTTTTCTTATTCTGGTTCCACAATACCATAGTTCTTTGAATTTTTTAGTTTAAATACAACGTTTACTTTGTTTGTATCGACGTTAATACAAGTATAAAATATGTCTTGTGGTTTTTCTTGTAGTTTTAAAATAGCATCTTCTACTGCCATTGGTTTTGCTTCGTAGTAAATGGTTTTAATAATTTCTTCTTCTACTTCGTGTTTATCATTCATATAAAGAAATTCTTTTTGTTTAATGGAATCTTCTTTATTCATTTTATCTTTTTTCGTTTTTGTTTTTCTAATTTGTCCTTCTATAATGTCAATGTCTTTATCAATGGCAGCATATAAATCTTTATGCGATGTCACTGCTTTGTAAGTATCTCCATTGGCTAATACGAATAATTCCGCAATTTGTTCATTTTTTTCGCATTTAATGGTTGCCGTTACTTCCATATCCTCCCCAAAATATTTTACAAGTCTTTCTACTTTTTTTGTAACATAGTCTTTTATTGCTTCTGTTGCTGTTAAATCTTTTCCTGTTATTTTGATATTCATAACAATCTCTTCCTTTCTTTATT
>CANPIX010000037.1 GCA_947574215.1 uncultured Mycoplasmatota bacterium
CATAAAAAAAATCAGTCTATTTTCTAGACCGACTTTTTTTATTTTATTCTAATTCCTCATCACTCATTAATTTTTCTTCAAAAAATTCACTGGCATCATCATCCATAAATTCCTTTTGTAATAAAAGTTCAATATCACTGTATTGTTTTGAACCTGTACCAGCAGGAATTAATTTTCCAATTAAAACATTTTCTTTTAAACCTCTTAAATGGTCTACTTTTCCACGAATTGCTGCATCCGTTAAAACTCTTGTTGTTTCTTGAAAAGATGCCGCAGACAAGAAGGAATCTGTTTCAAGGGATGATTTTGTTATTCCTAACATAATTGGTCTACCTTTAGCAGGTACTCCTCCTCGTAAAATAACTGGCTTATTGCCATTTGTAAATTCTCTCATAGACACAGTTAATCCTTCTACAAATTCTGTATCTCCAGCATCAGCAATACGAACTTTATTAATCATACGAGAAACGATAATTTCAATATGTTTATCTGAAATATCCACACCTTGTAATTTATATACCATTTGAATTTCTTTCAAAATATATTCTTGCGCTGTAATAGGATCCGTAACAGCAAGTAATTCTTTAGGACTAACAGCACCTTCTGTTAATTTATCTCCTGCTGATACTATATCTCCAACATTTACGCGAACTTTCATATTGTAATTTGTGATATGATCACGAACCTCAACATCATTAGCAATCACAATTTTATGTTTACCATTTTGTTCTTCAATTAATTCCACTTTACCATTTATTTCAGCAATGGTTGCTTTTGCTTTTGGAATACGCGCTTCAAACAATTCTTCAACCCTTGGAAGACCTTGCGTAATATCTGCATCTCCACCATGAGCAACTCCTCCTGAGTGGAAAGTACGCATGGTAAGCTGTGTTCCTGGTTCTCCAATAGATTGAGCGGCCATAATACCAACAGCCTCTCCTGTTTCCACAAGATTTCCTGTAGCCAAGTTACGACCATAACATTTTTGACATACGCCATTTTCGCATTTACATGTTAAAATACTACGTATTTCCACACGTTTAATCCCTGCTTTTTCAATTTTAGCAACAATATTTTCGTTGATTTCTTCGCCTTTTTCTAAAATAATATCTTTAGTTTCTGGATGTATGATTCTTTGTGCAGAATAACGTCCAAGAATACGTTCTGATAATGGCTCAATTACAGAACCATCTTTATCGTTTACCAAATCGTATACTTCTACCCCGTTAATACTTCCACAATCAAATTCACGAACAATAATATCCTGAACTACATCTACCAAACGTCTTGTTAGATATCCAGAATCCGCTGTACGAAGCGCTGTATCAGCAGAACCTTTACGCGATCCATGACTCGATAAGAAGAATTCTGAAACCTTAAGTCCTTCCATAAAATTCGAAGTAATCGGAATTTCTACTGTGGAACCATCTGGTTTAGCCATCAATCCACGCATACCAGAAAGCTGAACAAAGTTAGAAATGGATCCACGTGCACCACTATTCATCATCATGAAAAGCGGATTATCAAAATCGTTATTAGCAATTTCTTGTAATTCATCCTTGATTTTATCTTGTTGTTCTGTCCAAACGTTTATAACATTGTTGTAACGCTCTTCTTCTGTGATCAAACCACGTTTAAATTGTTTATTAATTTTATCAACTATTGCTTTTCCTTCGGCAATAACTTCTTCTTTTTTTTCACTTAATTTAATATCTGCTGCAGAAACCGTAATACCAGCAACTGTAGAATATTTAAATCCTAAATCTTTTAAACGATCCAACATGATAGAAGTTTCTGTAGTTTTATAACGTTTAAATACTTGAGCAATAATATTTTGTAACGTCTTTTTAACAAATGGTTTTACAAGTTCACGAGAAGAAATTTCTTCTTTAAGATTAGAACCCATTGGTAAAAAATATTTACTTGGTGTAATACCTTCAATGTTCTCTTTTGAAGGTTCATTAATATAAGGAAAAGTATCAGGCAAAATTTCATTAAAAATAATCTTACCACAAGTCGTGATTAAATACTGATCTTTTTGTTCATCTGTAAATAATTTATGCTTAAAAGAGTTTACAGGAACAATAATTCGAGTATGAAGAGTAATTTCTTTTCTTTCATAAGCCATTAATACTTCATTACTATTTTTATAAGCTTTTCCTTCATTTTCTTCTCCGGACTTTTCAATAGTTAAATAGCAATTTCCAAGCACCATATCTTGCGATGGAGTTACGATTGGTTTTCCATCTTTAGGGTTCAAAATATTATTAGCTCCTAACATAAGAATTCTAGCTTCTGCTTTTGCTTCTTCTGAAAGTGGCACGTGAACAGCCATTTGATCCCCATCAAAATCTGCGTTAAATGCAGTACAAACAAGAGGATGCAAACGAATAGCTTTTCCCCCTACTAATTTTGGTTCAAAAGCTTGTATACCAAGTCTATGAAGGGTTGGAGCACGGTTTAGCATTACAGGATGTTCTGTAATTACATCTTCAACAACATCCCAAACCAAATCATCTCTTGATTCAATAAGTTTTTTTGCTCCTTTAATATTATGAGCAAGACCACGGTCTACAAGACCATGAATAACATGTGGCTTAAATAATTCTAAAGCCATTTCTTTTGGAATACCACATTGATACATTTTCAAATTAGGTCCAACTACGATAACACTACGTCCAGAATAATCCACACGTTTACCAAGTAAGTTTTGACGGAAACGTCCTTGTTTTCCTTTTAACATACTCGCTAAACTTTTTAAAGGACGATTTCCTGCTGCTGTAACACTTCTTCCACGACGACCATTATCAAATAAACTATCCACAGCTTCTTGAAGCATACGTTTTTCATTTTGAACAATAATTGTTGGTGCTCCAAGTTCTAATAATTTCTTCAAACGATTGTTACGATTGATAATACGACGATATAAGTCATTTAAATCACTTGTGGCAAATCTTCCACCATCTAATTGAATCATTGGTCTTAACTCTGGTGGAATAACTGGTAAAACATTCAAAATCATCCATTCTGGACGATTATTAGATTCTTGAAAAGCTACCAAACAATCTAAACGTTTTACCAAACGAATACGTTTTTGCCCCGTAGCGGTTTCTAACTCTACCCTTAAATCGTTTACTTCTTTATCTATATCTACTTCTTTAAGTAAAGTTTGGATAGCTTCTGCTCCCATACCTACTTTAAATGAAGAACCATATTTTTCATAATATGCACGATACTCTTTATCAGAAAGCGTTTGCTTTTTAGCAAGAGGTGCACTTCCTGGATCTAGAACAACATAACTTACAAAATATAAAACTTCTTCTAAATCTCTCGGAGACATATCTAAGACAAGACCCATTTTAGAAGGTACCCCTTTAAAGAACCAAATATGACTACAAGGACTAGCTAGTTCAATGTGTCCCATACGTTCACGACGTACTTTTGATTTTGTAACTTCAACTCCACAACGGTCACAAACAACGTTTTTGTAACGTAATCTTTTGTATTTTCCACAACTACATTCATAGTCTTTACTAGGTCCAAATATTTTTTCGCAGAAAAGTCCATCACGTTCTGGTTTTAATGTACGGTAATTAATTGTTTCAGGCTTTTTTACTTCTCCAAATGACCACTCACGAATTTTTTCAGGAGAGGCAATACCTATTTTGATTCCTTTAAAATTATTAACTTCTATCATAGGATATCCCCACCTTCCAAATCTTCTTCATTCAAATCTTCTGGAAACTCCAAATCATCTAAATCATTTTCTTCAAACTCATCTTCTAGTTCTTCTTGGCCTTCTGCACCATTATCTTCTACACTTTCAGTAGTTTCTTCCTCTATTTCTTCTGGAGTATTTAAATCAATTTCATCAATACGAATAGTATCTTCTTTTTCTTCATCTTCTTCAATATCTTTTAAATCCAATAAATGATCTTCATTATCTAATATTTGAATATCAAGACCCAACGCTTGGAATTCTTTAATCAAAACTCTAAAACTTTCTGGAACTCCAGCTTGATTTACAGTTTTTCCTTTTACTAAAGCTTCATAAACTTTTACACGTCCCACAACATCATCGGATTTTATCGTTAAGATTTCTTGTAAAACATGCGCAGCACCATAAGCATATAACGCCCAAACTTCCATTTCTCCAAATCTTTGTCCACCAAATTGTGCCTTACCACCAAGTGGTTGTTGTGTAACAAGAGAATATGGTCCTGTTGCACGGGCATGCAATTTATCATCAACCATGTGGTGTAGTTTTACCATATACATAACACCAACATTAACTCGATTTTCAAAAGGTTCACCTGTACGACCGTTAATAAGTTCTACTTTACCATCTTCATCCATTCCAGCACTTAACATTTCTTCTTGAATATCTGATAAATGAGCTCCATCAAACACTGGAGTAGCGTATTTAACTCCTAATCGTTTACCGGCCATACCTAAATGAACTTCTAAGATTTGACCGATATTCATACGACTTGGCACACCTAATGGATTTAGCATAATATCAACAGGAGTTCCATCTGGTAAATAAGGCATGTCTTCTTCAGGTAATACTAATGAAATAACACCTTTATTACCATGACGTCCTGACATTTTGTCTCCTACTTGAATTTTACGTTTTTGAATAATGTAAACACGAATGATTTTAAATACTCCTGCAGGCATATCGTCGCTGTTTTCTTTGGTATATACTTTAACATCATGTACAATTCCATCTGCACCATGTTCTACTTTTAAAGAAGTATCACGAACTTCTCGTGTTTTTTC
>CANPIX010000038.1 GCA_947574215.1 uncultured Mycoplasmatota bacterium
ATTCTTGATTCTTGTTTTTGAATTTCGCCTCTTCTTTCTCTAATCTCTTGCTCTAAGTCTTTTCTTTCTTGCATAATTTGTTCTTTTGCTTTAAATATTTCTTCTTTTTTCTTATTTTCAGCTTCTTTATTGGCAAGTTCTAATATCTTGTTTGCTTCTGTTTCTGCACCTTTGATTTTAGATTCAGCTATTTTTTTACGAATTCCTACACCGACTGGTATAAAAATAACAGCTGAGATTAGAACAGTGGCGATTACGATTACGATTTCCATAATCTTACACCTCTTTCTATTTAATTTTCAATGTTCTAATATATATCATTTCTTTTTTTATATATTAAACCTACCCTTCTATTTTATATGTATTCTATAAAACTGTCAAGTTATTTGGACAAAAAAACGAATTAACAATTTCTAAAATGCAAAAAAAACGGAACTTGGATTTTCTAAATACATAAACTATTTAGAAAATCTAAGTTCCGCTTGTTATGGTTTATTTTTCTTTCTTTTTTCCAAATGTAATTTCTTGGAATAAGAAATCATGAAAATCTTGCCATGTAAGTTCAATATGTAGAAAATCATTTAAGTCGTCTTCAAATTTTTGTTGTGCTGGTGTTAATTCTACTTTTATTTCTTGAAATAAAAATGCTTTTACTTTTGGCCAGAAACCAGTTTTTGCTGGTAATGTTGATTCTGATACAAATTCTGTTTCTACTCCACCCATTATTTTCTCGCTCATTTTATTTCCTCCTTTGTAATTTTATTCCTTGTTTCTTTATTTATACTACACATTTTATTTTAAAGCAAGTGTTTTTGCTATTTTTACTATTAAATATTGATGACAGAAATATTACAATTGTGTGACTTCCGCTTCTTCTATTTTGTTTGCCTGTATCGCCTTTTTCTTCTTTTAAGATTGTATGCTCATCACTAAAATCTGCTTGTGCTCTATAATCTAAGTAAATACTTCCACATTAACTTTTCTTTTTATTTATATTCCTCTTTAGGTAATACTCATTATCCTTGCCTTGTACGATTGCATAATCTACCTTTGTATTTTTGATACTGATCCACCCTACCACATCTTTATTTGTTTCTAATAGTTTTTCAAAATCTATGGTTTTTGTTACTTCTCCGTTTTCATCTTCATTTTCTTCTATCTTTACAACTTCAGCAAGTACTTTTTTCATTCTTTTTAATTCAATATTACTTTTTACCCAATATATAATTTGATAGCCTGAATAAATCAATATGATTGGCGACATAACTAATATAATGAGTGCAATTATTTTTTTCTTATCTTTTTTACTCTTTTTATTTATTTTTCATTTTTCTCTTTTGGTTAATCGTATTATTTTTTGTATCTGTTTTAAAATAAGATTACTACCACTTATTCTTCCATATATAAATACTACATCACTTTCTTTTAGGCTTTGATACATAAAATCAGCTATATTATCATATCCAATTATCTGTATTTTTGATTTATTGCTTATTTCGATTTCACACTTTGCTTTTGATATATGTGTTCCTTTATATACAAAGTCAAATTCTACTTTACTTACTACTTTTCCCATTATAAATACTTCGTTCATCTCTATATCCTATTTTAATTAAATTTGAAAAATACATATATTCTGTTACTTTAAAAACTTACTATTGTTGTTACGATTGCCCGCAGGATTGTCGCTAGCAGTATTGTTGTAATTGCCCCCACGTTTGGTGCAAGGATTGTCTTGGTTACTATAAACCTTTTTCATTTATCCCCATTACTCTGTTTCAAATAATTTTTCGGTTAAGCCTCTTACGTTTGCATGCTGTATGTAACCTATATGACCGCATAAGTACTTTTTTGCTTCTTTACTTGTCATTTTTCTGGTTCGTATTTCATATTTTAATTTTTTTATTTTCTTCTTTAATTTTCGTTTTCCTTTGTCTCGTATTTTTAACCTAGTTTCATTTATTTGATAGCCACAAAAATTAACTCCTTGTTTGTTTTTAAAAATTTGCGTTTTGCTATTTAATTCTAATCCTAATTCTTCTTTTAAAAATGTTTGAATTTGTATTAAAATTTCTTTTGCTTTTTTCTTTGTTTCTACCATTAATACCGAATCATCCATATAACGATAATAGTATTTTACTTTTAGCTTATGTTTTATATATTGGTCTACTTCATTTAGATAGATGTTTGCAAATACTTGTGAGGTATAATTTCCAATTGGTATGCCTTTTTTTCCTTCACTTGAATATAATATTTCTTTGGTAAGCCATAATAATTTTTTATCTTGTATTTTTCTTGTTAAAATTTGATATAACTTATCTTTATCGATATTAGCAAAATATTTGGCTACATCCATTTTTAAAATATAGTATTCTTGCCATTTTTTACTACAATGTCTCATTGCTTTTTGTACCTCTTGTGCTGCTTTATGCATTCCTTTTTTCTTAATACAGGCATATGAAGTAGCAATAAATTGTTTTATAAAATATTCTTCCATAAAGTGATTTACATACCACGTATGTACTATTCTATCCATATATCTTGAGCTTTCGATTTTTCGTTTTTTGGGCTCATAAATATAAAATGTACGATATCCACCATGTTTATAGGTCATATTGCTTAATTGTTCATATAACCATTTAATATATTCTTCTTGTTTTAGATTAAACAAAATGATGTCTTTTTTATTGTTTTTATTTTTTCTACTTTGAAGATGTGCTTTCATTAAATTTTCATATGTCAATTCTTTATCATACAAGTTCCTTATTGTTTTTGCCATAGTATTTTAATAATCCTCCTATGATTTTTCCAATTTCATATATTTTATCAATTGCTACATTGAACTTTTTGGCATCAATCCAGTGGTTCTGATACATAATGCGTAGTAATATTCTTTGTACATTAAGGCTAGCATCAATTCTATTTACATATTCTAAGCATTTTTCTTTTTCTAATTTGCTAATGATTAAGATATTTTCTAACGTTTGGTACATACTTTGTTTATATTCGTTTCCAATATTGAATTTTTCGGTTCTTGGTATTTTAAAGATGATTTCTATGATGTATTGCATGTATGCTTGGTATTTTGGTATTAAAATTAAACTATCTTTTTGTGGTTTCATTTTCTTCTCCCTTTTTCTTGCTCTTCTAATAATTTTTCTACACTCATATATTTTTTGTATCGGTCACATGCTTCACAGTCTAAACATTCTCTTTGTTCTTCTATTACTTTGTTATCTCTAATACAAATTGGAGTTATCTTGTTTCCGATTTTATTTTTATCATAATCACATATTACAAAACTTAGGTTTCTTTCATCCATTTCTTTTATAAATTTATCAATATTTTTATCTAATACGCCACTTTTGCATAATTTTTCTTTCATACAAATTAAATGCATTCCTAATAATCCGTGTAATATAATAGCATCTTTTCCGATTGCTGTATAAAATATTCCACATTTTACTAACATAACATGTCCTTTAAATTCTTCTTGTAACTTTTTTACTTCTTCTATAAATTTCATTTTTTTACCACTCCTTTTGGTTATGTGTACTAATTTTTTATAAAAAAATTAGTACCACGCTAGTGGTACCACGCTAAATTGTTTTTGTTACGTCTGGTATTTTCAATACCAGAACAGAACAAAAACATTTTACGTATTTACAATTCGTAAAATGGCTTCTTTGTCATTCTACTCTATATCATTTTATATACTACTTCTTATTGTATAGTCATAATTTCTTCAGCTTACAGTCCTACAAATAAAGTGGGTCTGAAACCGACGTTGTTGCCCGCACTGGACTGGCTACCGTCGTAACGAAGGCCCGCAGGACGGTCGCTAGGAGTGTAGTCACGAAGGCCCCCACGAGAGGCGCAAGGACCGTAGCCTCGGTCACTAAAAACCTCTGTTGTCCATTCCCAAACATTTCCTCCCATATCATAGATATTATTTCTTGCTGTACTTCCTACTCCTG
>CANPIX010000039.1 GCA_947574215.1 uncultured Mycoplasmatota bacterium
TATTATTCCATTTTGACTTGACATTTTCTAGTTTGACTTCGACATCATATTCTTTTTCATATTTTTGAACCACTTCTTGAATTTTATCGAAACTATTTTCCTGCCCAATTAAAATCGAAAACTTTTTGTCTTCAAATTTTTGCAATGTTAAATCGATTTCAAAAGCCAGACAAGAATCTTTGCCGAGCCCAGAATTGCCGTCTAATTTTTTGTATAACGCATCTGGTTCTTCGATGCTTCCGTTTCCGAAAAATTCAGTTTTATCGCCAGTAAAACTATTGATTGTTTCATTGCTACTAACATACATGATTTTATCTTTGAAGTCTTCACTTGCAAATACATTTTTCACGAGAATCACATTTTCTTTTTTCTCGAGTTTAATATTTCCATTGCTAAAATATTCATCTTCTCCTAATACTGGTTTTAGATAAACTACTAATTTCAAATTTCTTTCTTGGTCAATAATGTTTTTAATTCGAAAGTTTAATACTTTTACATTTTCTTCGTTTGGTACGAAAATATCAACTGTCTGGATGAAATTGTCGTGACTATTTTGGAAATTCGTATAACCAAAACCGTGTCTGATATAATAGTAGTTCGGACTTGGATTGATGCTTGTGTTGAGCGTCCAAGTGCGTGAATTGTCTTCGTCTTTGAAATAGTAAATTTCGGATGGAAAATCAAAAACGGTGTTGTTATTCCATGCGGTTAATCGATTTAGCCTACTATTTTTGTACCAAGTATAACCTCCCAAACCGTCTGTTACAACCGTTCCGAAAAATTTGTTGGCTAAAATATTGCTCCAAACCGATGGTAATTTATTTTCGATATTTTTGTAAATGAGATATTCTTTTCCACTATTTACAAATCCACCAAATTCATTGTCAAATAGGAGTTCTTCTTTTTTAAGTGGTAAGATTTCTTCTTCATTTTTGATTGGTTTATTTTTTTCGATTTGCGATTTATCGCGTTTTTGTTTTTCTTCCATGTCTTTTAGGAAAGTAGCTAAATCACCTTTCTTTGAATCGATTACCACACGTGCTTTGAATTCAATGGCTTTTACATCTTCGTCTGGCATATTTTTCTGATTTAGCACGAAAATTCCTGTAGAAGTATTTTTCAAAAATTGCAATTGCCTTTCTGAAATAACCGAATTGATACTGTCTTCTACAAACCTTTCATATACATTTTTTTCATTATTTAGGATAATTAAATCCATAAAAATATTTTTGATTCGATAATATTCAAAAGCTCTGATGACATCTTCTAATACATAAATTTCTTCGAATTTCGAAATCTTCAAAACAAGAATTGGGACATCACCTGATATTCCATATTTCCACAAACTGTTAATCGAATATTCCATTTCCTGATTTTTCTTATTGAATGGATTTAATTGTAAAATATAATTCAACAATTGTTGATACATTTGCAATTTGCTTCCTTTGATTTGCAAATACTTATTTTGCTCTTCGCTTCTGACTCTTGCAATATTAAATATTTTGTCAATTTCTTCTTTTCCTTTGGTTTGTTTGATAAGCTTTTGCACTTCTTCTTTTGATTCGCCTGCTGTTAAGATGAAATCTACAGTTGCGTCTGAACCAGAAGCTACTTTTACCGTTCTTTTCATGACAACCATCGGAGAAACAACTTGTGCAATTTGTTTTGAGAAAACTTTTTGCTGTTTTATCATTTGTGGTAAATCATAATTTTCCCTACCTTGATATTTTTCACCATCAATTTCATATTCGAAATTCACAATTTGGTCACTTTCTGTGTATAACGTTGTTGCTAAATATAAACTACTTTCAAGGTCACGTGATTTCCTTTGAACGATTAGATTTTCTTCCTCTTCTTCTAATTTCAAAAATAGCTTGTTGAAAATTGGATGTGCATACTCTGAAGATTTGCTCGAAAGTGTTGGTTCAAATTCACAAATCACTTCTAATACTTCGTCACTTTGTCCTAAATTTTCAATTTGCACACGTCTAATTTCAACACATTTATCAGGGTCTAGTGTCACAATTACTTCAAATTTGATGTTAGCATCTTTTCCTATAAATTTGGCTTTGTCTGGTGCAAAAACAATTTTTTCACATTTTTCTAAACGCATAATTTTTTTGGTTTTTGTATTTCTAAGATAAAAGAAAATTCCGTTTTTTAACTCCGCTGTTTCTTTGTAGCTATTTACCATATTTCCTTTGTATTCGCTGAAACCTTCGCCAAAATCATTAATGGTTATTTTATAATTGCTGTTAGCAATTACATTTATATTTTTAAATTTTGGATTTGGATTCTCGATGATTTTTTCAATATATCCACTATCACCTGGAATTTTATTTTTGGAGATTTTCTCCTTTTTCTCTTTTGTAATAATCATCTTAACTGGCATTTTTTCCTGTAATAATACGTTAACTGATTCGATTTCTGGATTTTTGTTAAATCGTGTTTGTAAAATATTCTGATTAATACAATTATTAATGGAAAGTAAAATCAAACCTTGATGATGTGCCATATACGTTTTTACAACTTCATGCGTTTTTCCTTTTTTCAAACGGCGACTCGTATAATCTACTGCTTCATAGAATCCATATTTTCCGTCTGGCACCTTGTTTTTCAAGTTCTTTTAAATTGTGGATTCCTTCTGTTTGAGCATCGTATAATGCTAAAAATGTGCTGTATGGTGATACAACAATATCTTCTTCCAATCCCCTTTTCAATCCCAACCAAGGAACACCAAATGCTTTATATTGATAATTTCGTTCCAAATCTCTTAAATTAAACGCAGATTCTGAAATTCCCCACGGAATCTGTAATTTTTTCGCATATTCCATTTGACTTAATACCGCAAATCGACTTGCTTCATCTATTAAACTTCCTTCGTATCGTTTTAAATTAATGTTTGGCATTAAATATTCGAACATGGTTCCTGTCCAAGAAATGAGTCCTTTGTAGCCTTTGAAAGAAGTTAAGGTTCTACTTAAATTATTCCAAATTTTACTTGGAACATCACCTTTGGCAATAGCAACAAGGTTTGCTTGTCTTGCTTCAGAAGCTAGAAAATCATAGTAAGAATCGGTGAGTTCGTTATCTTCTAAGTTAAATCCAATTGACATTAATTTGTTTTCTGGACTGTATAATTTGGAAAAATCAGTATTGTTAATTAAATCTGTAACATTTTTGATTAAATTGTCTCGTTTGGTATCGGCATTGTGTTCGATTAGGAATTGTTTTACAATATACAAATAGCCTACCAAATTTCCACTATCAACAGACGAAACATATCTTGGAATCAATGGTTCCAAAGTTTTAATGTTATACCAATTATATAAATGCCCATTCCATTTTGCTAACATGTTAATCGTTTCAATAATTTTATAAAGATAATCCATTGCTTCTTCTAGTTTGATATATCCTAAATCATAAGCTGAAACAATGGCCAATAATTCCAATCCAATATTGGTAGAAGAAGTTCTATTGACTGCTTTTATTTTACGGTCTTCCTGATAGTTATCGGTCATAAGATAATGTGTTTCTTCTTTTATATGGTCTTTGAAAAATTGCCAAGTATTTTTTCCAACTTCTTTTAAATAGTCAGCATTTTCTTTACTGACTTCCACTTGGGTTTCTGCATCCAAACTAATATACCACGCGACAATTGGCGCAAT
>CANPIX010000040.1 GCA_947574215.1 uncultured Mycoplasmatota bacterium
GGATACTTAATTATTTATGGAACACAGGTTTTTAATTTGAATATTGTCATGAGTGGTGTTATTCTTCTTATTATCATATCATTTGTTCTCTATGAATTTATTGATAAATTAGAAAAAAAATTATTAAAAGACAAAGGGTTATAAAAAAACTCTTTTTCTTTTAATAAAAATCTTGTTTTAAAAAATTTATTAAGTTTCAAATTAATCTCTGTTTCTTTTTTACTAAAATCATATATTAATGCACTTTACCAAACAAATGGTTCTGCATTTCCTTTTTTTTCTTAGATTAAAATTTACATCTTTAAAATATCTTTTCATATATTTTCTCTTAGAAGAGGACAAGTAGTGCATCGAAAAGCTCCCCCATCTTTCGCCGTTTCTTGCATAGGAAGTAGTAACACATTTATGTTTATTTTTTTTATTTCGTTTGCTAAACGAATATGATTAGCATTCATAATTAACGTGTTTCGATTTATTACAAAGACATTTGTTGCTAATTCAAATTGTTCTTTTTCATTAATTTCTAATTTTTTATACTTTTCAAGAAATTGTAAAGATTCTTCTTCTATTCCTTCTTTATAAATGATTGCAATATTTGGATTAATTATAGTAAAAACAACATCTAAATGAAGAAATTTTGGTTTTAATTTTATAGGAATAACCTTATATTCTACACCTAAAGTATTTTTTAAAAATTCTACTCCCTCCATACTAGATCTTTCACCAATTCCTACATAAACCGTTTTATTATCTACTAAAACATCTCCACCCTCTAAGTAAATATTTGTAGGTACTTTTATCACTTTTTTTGCATCTATTTTTTTGATTATATCTTGCCAACCATTTATAGCCGTTTTTCTATTTTCTTTTCTCATGTTAGATAAAAAAAATTTCTCTCCAATCACAAACGCCAAATCACGTGTAAACATTTGTCCTTTTGCGCCATTAACTTGATCAGCTATAATTACTTCTACATTTTGTTGTTTTAGAATATCCCAAAAATGTTTTTGTTCTTTTAAAATATCTTCTTTTTTAGGTACTCCACCATTTTTTGCATAATACTTAATCGTTTCATTGTTGATAGCTATATGATTAGGATCATAATATTTAGCACTTGAAACGACTACTTTTCTTAATGTGTCATACTCGTTATTTATTTGAACTTTCATTTTTTATCTCCTTTAGTTTTAAATTTTCTTTTATTTAATTTCCTTAAATCCATTTCTACTCCATAACCATAAGAGGGTATGAATATCTATTGGTTTGTATTTCGTTTTGTTTAATAAATCATTCCATCTATCAATTACAATATTTTGCACATCACTTTTATTTAATTCATCATTTGTAATTAAACCTAATTTATGTGTTGCTTTTACTACATGCGTATCAGGTGCAACGGTAAGATTTTCTATATTTTTATACTTTCTGTCCGTATACTCCCAATAACATATAACCAATAATTACAAATCTTAGTTCCTGCTAAATACGGAAATTTCTTTTTATTTTATTTTTGAATAAAATTTCTAATTCTATCTACGTCATTATCTAAAAAAGTAAACAGTTTTCTTACGTCTCCATCAAATAACTCAACAAACGTACGACAAAGAGACATCCATATTTCTGTTTGCTTTTGTTTTTGTAAAGCTACCTTATACTTTGTCAAGGCTTGTTGTACTTCTAAAAAGCTTTTTTCTAAACATATTTTTGGATTAAAAACAAATTTTGTTTCTTCGTCTTGATATGTTTTATTAGCACTTTCCCATAAAGTATAAGAATTACGTTGATAATTTAAAGCCATGGGTAATGTAAAATATAAATAATTTTCTAAAGAACATTTTTTTAATTGAGGATTTGCATCTTCCGGCATCACTTCTCCACCTAATTCTCCCTTTTTATACATAGTAATTAACTTTTCAACGGAGTTTAAAATTTCTTTTTCATTCTTCATTTGCCACCTTCTTATTTATACCTTTCCTTTTTAATTGTTACAAAATCATTTATAGGCTGTTTTATTCTTCATTATCTAATGTTAATAAATTTTTAATATCTTTTTCGGTAAGTTTAGATAAAATATTTTGATCTCTATCTTCCCCTTCTATTAGTGCATCACTTAATATTTTCTTTTTATTTTGTAAATCTAAGATACGTTCTTCAATAGTTCCTTTACAAATAAGTTTAATCACTTCCACTGTGTTCGTTTGACCTATTCTATGTGCCCGATCTGTTGCTTGATTTTCCACTTGAGGGTTCCACCATAAATCTAGATGAATCACAACATCAGCACTTGTTAAATTTAATCCTGTTCCTCCTGCCTTTAGGGTAATCAAAAATACGTTGGTATCGTCTGTATTAAATTTATCCACAAGTTCCATTCTTTTTTTAGAAGATACACTTCCATCAATTACCAAATCTAAAGCGGTTTTAAAACTTGTAAATAAAAGTATTTTATGACCATTTTCAATAATTCCTTTTACTAAAGAAACTAAATTTTCTATTTTCGCACTTCCTCCTTTATAATCTTCATAAAGAATACGTGGATCTATGCACAACTGACGTAATTTTGTTAATAATTGTAATATTTTAAAATTCCCTTTTTTAAATCCTTCTGTCGCTAATATTTCATCCATTTCTTTTTGCGTTTTTTCTAGCTGGGCAACATATAATTTCTTTTGTTCTTTTGTTAAATCTATAGAAATATTATTTTC